>JALSLA010000001.1 GCA_026988515.1 Helicobacteraceae bacterium
GTATTACGTATTGTATTCACCGTTTGCTAATCATCTTATAATGTCAACTTAAGTAGATTTTTTGTAAAGCTTATTTTAATTCACCCCAGGTCGCACCCATGTTTAATGAGACTTTAAGCGGTACATTCAATGGGTAGATCTGCTCCATAATCTCTTTAAAACGTGATGCCAAAAGGTCCGCTTCTAAAGCATCTGCCTCAAAAATCAGTTCATCATGAATTTGCAACAACATTTTTACATGTAAATTTTCTGCTTGTATAAGCTGGTGAATACGATTCATGGAAAGTTTGATCAAATCTGCTGCACTGCCTTGAAAAACCGTATTGACACTCTCTCGGTCATATGCGGCTTTAAGCATCGGGGTTGCTTTGGCATAATCAAAATAACGCCGACGCTTCAGCAGCGTTTCAATATATCCCTGCTCTTTTGTTGTTTCAACAATCGAAGCAAAATAGTTTTTGACTGTGGGAAAGGTCTCGAAATAGCGGCTAATAATCTCTTTGGCCTCTTTGGTGCTAATCTGCAAGGTCTCAGAAAGTTTTTTTTGTCCCATACCGTAAAGCAGACCAAAGTTTACTGTTTTAGCAACCGAACGTTTGGCATCTGCCTCTGCTTCACCGAAAAGGGCAACAGCCGTTTGACGATGAATATCTTTGTTCTGTTTAAAGGCTTCTACCAGTACCGAGTCCTGCGAAAAGTGTGCTAAAAGCCGTAACTCAATTTGTGAATAGTCAATACCAATAAGCACTTTGTTTTCATCGGCGACAAAAGCTTTACGAATTTTGGCACCGAGTTTGGTTCGAGTGGGAATGTTTTGCAAGTTAGGATTTTTGGAACTAAGCCGTCCCGTTGCCGTTCCCGTCTGCACAAACGATGTATAAATACGTGCATGTTCATCACGTTGTGCCAATTTCAGCAAGGGTTCAATATAGGTCGAGTAGAGCTTGTGCAGTGATCGATACTGTAACAGCAGGGGGACAACAGCATGCTCATCGGCTAAAGCATTCAGCACTTTTTCATCGGTGCTGTAGCCTGTTTTGGTCTTCTTAATCACTTTAAGTCCCAATGTTTCAAAAAGTACCGTACCCAGCTGTTTGGTCGAGTTAATGTTAAACTCACTGCCGGCTTGCTCATATATGTCATGTGTCAGCGAAGCAAGTGAAATTTCTGTCTCTTCTTTGAATTGCTGCATGTAAGCAATGTCAAGCTTAATGCCTGCTCGCTCCATAGAGAGCAGCGTTTGAATAAAAGGATACTCCAGTTCCGAAGCAACATTTAACAGTTCGCTTGCTCCACGCTCTTGAAGCAGTTGCACCAGTTTATGATAGAGTCGCCATGTAACAACGGCATCTTCAGCGGCATAACGGCAGGCATCTTCCAATGCAACGGATGCAAACGTCTCTCCTTTTTTTACCGTCTCTTTAAAGGCAATCATCTCATGATTGAGAAGTGATGCGGCAAGCTTGTCAAGCCCCAAAGCACTTTGCGAATCGAGCAACCACGCCAAAATAATTGTATCGGCATAAACATCAATAGTTTCACACTCTAAATAGCGGGTAATAAAGTGCAAATCAAACTTAATGTTGTGCCCGATTAATCGGCATGCGGTAAGCTGTTTAAGCGCCGCTTTCGCCGCGGACTCGCCAACTTGCACACCGACGCCCAGATAGGAGTGCTTCAACGGCACATAGTACCCTTCATCGGCATGAAGTGCAAAACTAAAACCGACCAATGTATCATGATTCGGATCAAGGCCGGTTGTTTCCGTGTCCAAAGCCACAAGATCATCAGAACACAAGCCCGAAACAATCCGCTCAAGCATCTCTTCATCGGTAATAAGCGTAGTAGAAAAACCACTGCCCTTGCCTGCAGAGTTGTTGGGCTCATTTGGTTTCGAGCCAGACTCTTCGTGAACCAGTTTTTTAGCATGAAGCATCCGCAAGACCGCATTCATTTCATATTTTTTAAGTTCGTCGTACAGAGGAACAAACGGATTCTCTTGAGTCATGGCATAACGCTCAAAGTCAAAGTGATCCTTAAAAAGATCACGTTTTAGTGTCACCAACTGTTGCGATCGCAAAGCATCGTCTTTAAAGGTACGAAGCTTTTGCTGTACACCCGGCGGCGTAACCTCCTCAATATGATCGTAAATATTTTTCAAAGAGCCAAAGCGTTTTAACAGTTTTTCAGCGGTCACTTTTCCAATACCTTTGACTCCGGGCACATTATCAGCGCTATCCCCTAAAAGTGCCTGATAATCAATAAATTGTGAAGGGTGTACGCCGTATTTCTTCAGGCATGCCGCTTCATTCACTTCGTGCCGCTTAATGGCATCGACTAAAATGACGCGATCATCATCAATAAGTTGACAGAGATCTTTGTCATGAGAGACAATGCGCACAATCATCCCTTCCGAAACGGCAACTTGAGCAACCGAAGCAATCATATCGTCAGCTTCATAGTTTTCCTGAGAAAGCGTCTTAAAACCCATCTTTTCAATCCACTCAATAGCAACAGGCAGCTGCTTGGAGAGATCTTCGGGCGGCGGCGTACGGTTGGCCTTGTAATTGGGATCAATCCTATTGCGAAAGGTATCCCCTTTGGTATCGAGCGCAAAAATAATATAGTCACTGCTGTGATCTTTGTGTAAGGAGGCAATAAAGTTGGTAAATCCCGTCAGGAGCCCCGTAGGAAACCCCTCTTTATTACTCAACGGCGGTAGTGCGTAAAAACTTCTAAAAAAAAATCCAAACGTATCAATAATCGTGAGGACTTTACCCTTGTGCATACTCATGCACGCATTGTATCAACAAGTTTATTAATCTCTTCTTCTAATATTTCAACATCATAACCTGCCTCTTTTGCTTTAAAAAGTCCTGCATCAATGGCACGTTCACTCAACGGCTCATGGACCGCTACAATGGTTTTAATAACATTGAGTGCCGTAGCATACTCCTTCACCGCTTCAGGTGCATGTTTATAATCATCAACATGCGCAATAATCTCGACAAATTCCGCGTCAAACTTCCAATGTTCAAAAATGGCGGCCGTAACCTCTGCCGTCGTCACGCCGGTAAATGACTTTTCGACCATGGCAATATTCATTGCCATGGTAATTTCAGATTTAAAGTTCTCTTCCAAATGTTCCAAAACAATTTGGTTAGAAATTAAAATTTTACCGGTCTCTTGCAAAAAAGCCGCCAAATAAAGTTTGTCGGCTTTTTCTTTATCGATCCTTTTATACCAGTTCATTATCAACGATGCCTGAATATTTGAAACTTCAGCAAACTTTTCCGGGGTAATATTATAGGGCTTCATATCGACCTTTAAAAGTTTACGAATGGCACTGTTAAGCACAATGGATCGGGTCATGCTCATACCAAAAAGCGAGACGGCAACCGAAGCCCGATTAATATCTTTACCCATAAAATAGAGTGGTGAATTCGCGGCTTTAAGCAGATTGGTTACAATCATCGGATCCGTTTCAACCACTTTTACCATATCGGCAATGGAAGCATCCGGATCATTGTAGACACGCTGGACATCCAAAATGGTTTTTTCAAGAGGAGGAAGCGATTTGACGTTTTTTATAATTTCATTTTTCATTTTTTTTAACTACTTTTTTGAAAAATATTATAGCCTCTCTTAACTTTTTTTTCTCTTTGACGAAAAAATTGTTATGATTCGCAGTAAAAAGGCTCAATTTTTTCATGCAGCCCCTATCCGTTCTCTTTGAACATGACGATTTTGTCATCATCAACAAACCGGCCAATACAAACTTTCATAGCAATAAAGAGCCCGGTATCATGGTTAAAACCGAGCAGATACTTGGTAGAAAACTCTACAGCATACACCGCCTTGACAAGATTACCTCCGGACTGCTTATTTTTGCTACGTCATCCCAAAGTGCCGCACTCTTTACCGAACTCTTTGAAAAACAATGTATTGAAAAATACTATGTGGCAATTTCCTTGCGAAAACCTAAAAAGAAGCAGGGATGGATCAAAGGCGATATGGTACCTGCGCGTCGGGGCAGTTACAAATTTGCAGCAACCTCTCACAACCCTGCCGTCACACAGTTTGTAAGTACGTCACTACGTCCGAATGAGCGGCTCTTCCTTCTCAAACCTCATACCGGAAAAACCCATCAGATTCGCGTGGCACTTAAAAGCCTTGGTGCGCCCATTGCCGGAGACATCCGTTATGCCAACGCTACCGACGCCGCCAAAGAAGAACGCGCCTATCTGCACGCCTATGCACTTCGGTTCACCTTTAAAGCAACCTGCTATCAATTTACATGTAAACCTGAAGAAGGATCACGATATAAGAGCGTTGCATGCTCCCAATGGTTTCAAAAGAACACCCAACCCTGGGATTTTTTTACCCAGTAATGCAGGTATGGATCTTAGTCACAACGCAATCTAAAACTGTCATCTAACGCCAAAGGGAGTATTAAGGTTTGAAAGTGTGCAGCGCGACTCTGCTCGCACATAGCATCGCGCGCACCATCGGTATTGTCAACATATTGTTGTGCATACTCCGCATTAAAAACCGGTTTTCCCGCATCTATAAAGGGCGTAAGGGCATCGCACTCATTGTAGTAGTGGCACTCTTCATTGACAGCAAAGTCAAAAAACGGCTCCAATGCAACAATTTGATCCAAATCATTTTTAAGTCCGACAAGCAGTCCCCGCTCTCTCGCCGCATGAGCAATAAACTTATTGTAGGCCAGCTGATCGTCGGCGCTAAGCGCAAAACCGGTACCGTTGGCATAGCCATCCATATTGTCC
This sequence comes from Helicobacteraceae bacterium, assembly GCA_026988515.1. Classification (GTDB taxonomy): domain Bacteria; phylum Campylobacterota; class Campylobacteria; order Campylobacterales; family Sulfurimonadaceae; genus QNZR01. Next base: position 4,791 of record JALSLA010000001.1, read on the forward strand.
GGCTCCACGCCGTCACAACCCTTCGCTACCGCAAGATCCAAACGATGACTCATAATGTTTTGAAGCGATTCTTGACGGATATCGAGCCAACGTTCGCCTTCCCAACCCTCGAGGCTGTTCCCCAGTACCGTCTCATCAAAAAGTACAGCATCCTCACGCCATGCTTCATAACTCCCCGCACTGAAATAACAGATAACAATTTTTCCGCTTTGTCGAAGTGAAGCAATGCGTGATGTATTGCTGTCAAAGAGGTCAATATCATATACATCTGCATCATATGAGGTATTTACCGATCCGGAAAGTTGCCATTGCCACGAACTTTGTGGGGTTAGTTGATGACACATACTACCGGAGCTGCCACATCCCGATGTCATTATTGCGAGCAGTACGGGTATAAAACCTAAAAGCATGATGCCACTTTATAGAGAGATACGTATGGAACGATTATAGCAGATGTAGACTTTGAAAAAACTATCTGCTACAGTCGAATACAACGGACGTAAGCCTCCCCTTCTTTGGCTTTCCAGTTAGCAAAACCATTATAGAAGTAGACAAACCATGCCACACTGCTGTTGGAATCAGATTCCAAAGACGACCAGTACGCCGATGAGACCG
>JALSLA010000002.1 GCA_026988515.1 Helicobacteraceae bacterium
TCATCGTACTCATACTCATTACAGCTGTTGGCATTCCATGCGTTGACATCATAGTTACACCCTTGTGTTAGAGCCTTTGGTCGCGGTGACAACGCTGGATCATTCGGCGATGTCAATGTGTCAGTTGAACCTGCACACTGCATACCCGCATCGGGGATAATGCTCACACATACCGTATCGACATACTTTTTGGGGTATTCATAACGAATATTTGGCATGAATTGACTCACCAGAAACACGTTTCCATCAATCAGACGACTGGTCTCATAACTTCCCTCAATCTCATGAGATGCTACCTTTTTAATTGCGTTAATATCTGAAATATCAAAGATCTCAAATGTAAACGTTTGGTTGGGATCGTATACAATTGAGGAACGCGCAGTCGTTTCGGCAACTGTATCAATGTAATAATATGCCGTATTGGAGAGTACCGCCAACCGATGCTCCTGCACATACATGGCAATGACGTTTTTGCCGTTCATATCAATGGAGGTTATCGGCTTATAATCTTGCGCAATCAGTTTATTGAAAGCGGTTACAATAATACGCCCGTTCGAATTGTCCGCACTAAAAAGGTATGTTCCGTTGTGCTTTAGAATATCACCCTCATCGACACCCGCTTCTTGAAGGTTGGTTGTCGTCACATCGTTGGCACTATGAGAGCCCTCTTGATTACCTTCGGAAGAGAGCACTTGCGAATCCAATGTTACCGGTATCGACGGGAGCTCAAGGAGTGTATCTGCATAGTAATTCTGCATCTGCAGCATCTTGCGAATGTAAGAGAGCATTGAGGTACGATCACGAAATGTATGGAGTTTGGAAAGGCTGTTTTCAATGGTGACGGTACGGGTTGTCTCACTCTTGACCCACAACCCTTCACTCGCTGTTATCGCCTCTATAGAAGGAAAGTTGAGGCTTGCATCGTTAACTTTCCACTGTTGATCGGCGCTGTATTTCCATACCACGGCATCACCGAAAAATCCATCAGAAACAACACTTTGTTGCGGTACTTCAACAAGGTTCCAGCCCTTATAGAGATGAATAACGTTATTTTGTGCTGCCGACGGCAATGTCGGTGCATCATCAAGCGTTAGCTTCCAGTTATCGCTGCTAAAGACCCACACTGCCTGCCACGCTTCTAAGTGTTCCAAACGCTTGAGTGCATTCTTTTCTATGGTGGCGCTAATATTGGCATCGGGTGAGTAGCCCCGCCACTCCTGTGACGCTCCGTCAAAACCCCAGACAATTTCGACATATTTTGTATCAAATACCGACATATCACGCAACACGGTGGGAATGCCGACAAGTTGCCACCCTTTTTTTAACTCAATGGCAGTATTGGCGTACAATACACCAAGAAAAACCATACTTAAAACAATCATACGCATCATTTCCGTCCTTATCATGATTTCTAAAGAGCAGTATAACACCATAAGGTGCAGAAACAATGTAGAAAAAGACTACTTTCCAAGAAGTTCAAGCATCTCCACAGCCTCTTCGACACCCTTGCCTGCCGAACGTCTAAACCAATATCGGGCTTTTCGCAAATTGACTGCCAAATTGTCAGGCTGCTTGTAGTAGATCCACCCCAGCATCAGCATCGCATCGGCATCGCCGTTGTTAGCCGACACTTTATACCAATGTATTGCTTTAGCACGGTTCACCTCTCCCGCTTTACCGTTATGGTACGCCGTTGCCAATAGAAATGCGGCATTTTGATTGCCTTGCAATGCCTCTTTCTCTAAAAGTTCCAAGGCAGAACGATTACCGCGCAGCTGATCGTTTTGGTACATTAAAAGCACTTCTTTTAACAAATATTCCGCAGCAAAAAGAGCAACCGCCAAAACACCGACATATAAAAACGCTCTAAAAATTTTCATAGCTATAGACCATATTGAACATCACGAAATTTTGATCCACTTGCAGGGGATCGTTCGCATCGACATTCATGAACATCACGCCCATATCAGCAGACAGCGCTGCATTGATTTTATATTTAAGATAGAGGTCGAGTTCATAAGATCGCAATCCCGTTTCTACATGGACAAAATGGTTGTCATAGTGTGTTATACCGCCAATACATTCAAAACGCCACTGCCTGTCGGCATAGATATATTTTACAAATCCGTTTAGTGCATTTTCTCTATCGACCTGATTACTTAAATAGAACTGACCGAACATAAAACTGCCCATCTGTATCATAGCGAGCAGACCGTTTTTACCGGTTTTAGAAACCCCTGCTTCGAGGTAGTGTTGGCGATATAAAAACTCTACTGACATATTCAAAAAGCTCTCATCATAATCATACGATGCCAAACTCAAAGCCCGCGCCTCACTGTAGCTGATATTCACACCGAAACGGTCATCAATAAGATTGAAGTGCCCTCCGAAAATATGACGCAAATCTTCGACATAGTAACTAAACACAGAGAGATCTACCGGGGTCTTGTTCAGTTTGGCAATGGCACCGTACATACCTTTGTTCTCATTAATATCTTCAACACGGGCATAGTAGTTATATTGTAAAATATTATAGTCTTGAAACCAAAAAAGTCGCAAACTCATCTGATCATCACTACCTGCCATCGCTAAAATACCGTCAATACTTCCCAGCAACCAGTCGTAATCTACACTTTGACGACCTGCTATCAATGCCAATACCCCATTGTCATAGTTTACTGACGCTTCACTGAGTATTGCTCTGTTGAGGGTATCAGAATTCATTTTTCCTCGTATATATTGCGGCGTGGTGTATGTATCTTCTACAAGCACCCTATTGGCTTTTGCTCCCACGGAAAGAAACAGATCTTCTGTAATATCATAATCCATACGAAGCTGTGCATACAGTGAGCTGTAGCTGTTACGCTCTTTGGGCAGCAGCTCGTCAGCATGGTTGCCTTGCATCTGCTCACTTTCACTATGCACAATAATAGTACTTTCAATATCGAACCCGTCCAAGAGTGAATCGGACAACAACGCCGTGCAGCACAGCAGTGGTAAAAAAAACAACTTTATCATCGCAGTGCCCACGGACTTACTGTTACAGGACGCACGCCATCACTTTCGTCTTCATGAGAAAGTGTTGTCATACCGTCGTTGCTCCCATCGCTGAGAATACCTTCGGAAGGCTCGTCGCTATATGTCGAATCTTCAGGTCGCGGCGGCGTAATACACTCCGTACCGCACGGTCTTTGAATGCTGACTAACGCACCGTTTGTTTCAAAAGCATGCTCTTCATTGTAGTTGAGACTCTCAAGTGCTTTAGGTTGAAAAAACGACAGTCGGTTTTTCTGTAAACTTTTAGCTCGAGCATGCTTCAATACCTGTCGCATAGCATGATGCATGTGTCGGCGCTCTTTATAGAGCTTTTTAAACGCATTGAGTGCCAAAGTTTTCTCTTCAAGCCGCAAACTTGTAAAACTTAACTCCATGGCAGACAACTGCCAGACTCCAACCAATACTATCATCATATATTTCATCTTAGATCACTTTTATGTTTTTTAAATCAATGACAAATCGCGTACCACGCTGCGGCTTCGATACCAAATCAATGGCAAGTTGATGCAGTGCAGCCACCGAAGCAACAATGTAGAGCCCCAACCCCAAGCCTTTCATGCTCTGATCTTCACGGTAATATTTGTTAAAGACCTCCTGAGGATGTTTCATACCGATACCGTAGTCTTCAATAGTAAGCCGCTCTCCTTCAAGCCGTATGGAAACTTCGGAATCTCTCGAAGAGAATTTAATAGCATTATGCACAATATTATCGATCATACGCTTCATTAACGGCTTATCGGCTTTTACATGTAACATTGAGCCCCTATAATTTACATGTACGCTTTTACGCACATCCTTGTAGAAAAGCGTACGCTCTTGTAAGAGTTGATCCAGATCAAACTCGGAAATATCAAGTACATAACGCTCCGACTTTAAACTGAAAAGCAGTTGTTCTTCTAACGACTCAATCTCATCGATACCTTGAAGAATCCGACGATTTTGCTCTACATGAAGAGTCTCTTGAAGTGTAAGCTGCATGGTTTGAGCATTGAGCTTAATGACACTGAGCGGCGTATTAATATCATGGACAATTCCGTTAATAAAACTGTCTATCGTCTCAATAGACTCTCGCATGGGACGCAATGAGATCATGGCTAAGTAGTATCCGCTCGGTAACAAAAAAAGCAGCAACACAATAAAGGCAACGGCAATATCCCGATAAACACGCTGCAAGCCGTCAATGGTATCGATCATCTTCATTTCACAGGTATCACTAAGACCTAAAATCTTATTCATATGCCGGCACTCAGCATATTCAAGCTTGTTCAGAACTTTTAACTCTTGAAACAGACGATTGCGCTCTTTATAGTAGTACAGCAGGCCAAGAGCAATAAAGAGCAATAAAAATATACTCATGTAAATACTAAAGAAACGATAAAAACTACGCTTCTCATAAGACTTTAAAGCGATAGCCGACTCCTTTTAAATTCTCAATAACACCGCATGAACCCAAATGCCGCTTAATGTTTTTAATATAGGTCCGAAGCGTCGCAATAGAGATACTTTTCTCTTCATAAAGAGCAAAAATAATATCTTCGGGAGCAAGGTAGCAGTCTTGATGTTGACACAAATATGCGAGCAATGCAAACTCTTTTGCCGGCAGTTTTTTTACCTCGCCATAACAGTGAATAGAAGATGTTGATGCATCAATGGCAAAATGCGGTGCAAAATACTGCGGCGATGTTTTAGGCATTTTAGACTTAATACGAATTAAGAGTTCATGCAGATCAAACGGCTTTTTTATGTAATCATCCGCTCCAATCTCAAAACCGTGTTCAAGATCTTCCATCTGATTACGTGAGGTTAAAAAGAGCGCCGGCGTCGTATCACCGCTGCGCCGTAACTGTTCTAAAAGTTCAAACCCGTTAATTCCCGGAACATTGACGTCAAAAAGGTAGAGTTTGTAGTTGTTGGCATAGGATGCATCTGCCGCCTCATTACCCTCTTCTACCCAGTCAATGCTGTATGACGCATGCTTAAGAACATCCAAAACGCTTTGAGCCAACAGCCTGTCGTCTTCTAAAAAAAGAATATCTCTCACAATCACCACACTCCTTTGTCATAACACTGGATTGTATCATATTAGCGTGTAGAATGGATGTAGATTTAAATATTAGGAGGGACAGCCGCCGATATCACCAAACTCCGTGCCGCTGCCTCCGCCGCTTATCATGGTTTCATTCTCTTTAATTGTCTCACCGTTATAGATAATCGTGTAGCTGATGTTAACACTCTCCCGTACGGTATTGACAGTCGAACAGTAGGTCTCTAGCGATGCCATGACCCAACGTGCGGCAAGCTTATTGTCTGCTGAAGCATCAAAAGAGAACGTCATGTGCAGCGTATCGAATTTTCGAGGATGTTCCTGCGCACGCACAACATCTCCGGTTACCGTAAGATTACTGACCTCATATCCCTGTTTTTTCGGCATTACAATCATATCGGTAGCACTACAGGTAATGAGTCCTGCTAAAAAATACTCTACCGGTGAAATCACCGGACAATCAATAATAAAACTGCTCTGTGCCGTTTGGGCTTTAAACTTCATATCTTCTTGATGGGTAACGCTTACTCTCATAATTCCAACTCCTTTAAGTAGTTTTCAAAGTAGATGAGCTGCTCTAAAGTACGTACAGTTGCCGTACCGCCTTGTGACGTACGGGCATTCATGGAACTGCGCAGTTGAAGTTTGGGCATGACGCTTGCATCAATACGCTCGTCAATACGATGCAGCTCTTCAAAACGCAATTCACTGACATCTATACCCAGTGCTTCGGCTCTTGCTACCGCTTTTCCGGTAATAAAATGTGCCGTTCGAAACGGAATATGACACTGTTCTACCAAGTAATCTGCCAAGTCGGTCGCACTCAAATGCCCGATATTGCAAGCACGACTCATATTCTCTGCTTTAACCTCCATGGTAGCTAAAGCCTCTCGTAAAATCTGTAACGATATCTCCGCGGTATCGACACTGTCAAAAACACCTTCTTTGTCCTCTTGGGTGTCTTTGTTGTAAGCAAGCGGCAAGCCTTTCATTACCGTTAACAAGGAGATGAGGTTTCCGTTTACCCGTCCGGTTTTTCCTCGCAACAGTTCAGGAACATCAGGGTTTTTCTTTTGCGGCATAATTGATGAGCCCGTAGCATACGCATCACTCAGTTCAACAAAACCAAACTCATAACTTGACCAGAGCACAAGTTCTTCACTCAAGCGCGATATATGCATCATCATTGTTGCAATATTAAATAATATCTCTAAAGCGAAATCACGATCACTGACCGTATCAAGACAGTTAATACTCACCCCGTCAAAGTCCAACGCGCGTGCCGTCATGTGACGGTCAATATTGTGCGGTGTACCTGCTAATGCAGCACAGCCCAAAGGAGAGATATTGTTGCGCTTGGCACTTTCTTTAAATCGCTCAATATCACGCTCAAACATCGAAGCATACGCAAGCAGATGAAATGCAAAATTAATGGGCTGGGCATGTTGCAGATGCGTCATCCCAGGAATCAATGTTTCCGTATGCCGCGAAGCAAGGTCAACAATAACTTCCATCAACTGTTTAAGCAGTCTCGCTATCTCTATATTCTTGCGAATCACGTAACGTCTAAAATCAACAGCAACCTGATCGTTGCGACTCCGCGCAGTATGCAGTTTACCCCCGACATCACCGATGATAGCCGTTAAACGTTTTTCAATTGCCATATGCAGATCTTCATCGGCGACACGCCACTCAAACGTTCCGTTCTCAATCTCTGCGAGTACCTGTTTTAATCCTGTTGTAATGGCACTGCATTCATCTTCGGTTAAAATACCCTGCTCTTGCAGCATTCGCGCATGAGCCATAGAACCTTCAATGTCTTCTTTGTATAACCGACGATCAAACATAATTGAAGCATTAAAATCGTCTAAAAGCGATGATGCACTCTGCCCGAAACGTCCCGACCACATTTTTTCCATAGATTCGTCCTAGAATAAAAGTGTGCTATTTTACCCTAACTTGAGACAACTCTTGAAACTATTGAGAATGTTTTTGTGCTTTTTTAAAATAGTAATCGACATACGCTTCAATATACTGAATACGCTTGAGATACTGTTCACTCTGAAAATACTCTACCGAGTTTTTGGTCTGTATGTGATTGAATGCTAGTTTTTTGCCCTTATCGCGCAAAAGCTCTTTCCAGCGTTCCGGCGTAAACTTACCAATAAAAAACTGACTGCTGCCATGGCAGGAACGGCATTCACGCAGATACTCTTTTTGCCCCTTGAAAAAGGGCTTGGCATGTAAAGAGACTATAGTAAACACTAAAACTGTTAAAAATATTAATCTTTTCATGTAACAGCCTTTTCTTAGGTTTTACAAATCATACATTACTTTTTCTAATAGAAATCTTAACTCCGGCTTCTTTTAAAGTTGCATCTTCTTCTCGATCTCACTGTCGAGATCCCATATACCTCTGCTTTTCAGCGCTTTGACAACATGCGGACTGCACTCTACGTCATCAGGCCATCGCCGTTTAAATCCGTCAATACTGCTTTTATTGGTTGCATCGACAATGATAACATCATCTGAAATGACAATGTCACGCTGCGCATCAATATTGTTAACAATACGCCAGACGAGCATATAGATATTATTCAAATCATTTTTTGCATCATCAACAAAAATAACAATTTTCAGATGTTCTTGATATTCTAAAATAGTACGCGCATACGATCGAATCGGATTCTGTTTTACTACTGAAATAAGTGTAATCGGATTCTTGGTATCACACATATACTGCTTCAATGCCGTAGCTTCAGGAATATTTACATGTATTTTTTCAAACAGCGTCTTGTCATCAAGCAAAGTAACGTCACGAATCGCATCATTAGATGTTGTCGCATCAATGCCGAGTTTACCGCCGACCAGATCTTCGGGACTGGAGTGATCAAGCGCATCGGTAATGCCTTCGGAGATAAACAGACGTGACACACTCAAACGGTTGAGTATGTAACGACTGATGGCTTCATAGTCATGCAGTGGCGGTGCTTTGTCATCGACAAAAACGGCATGCTTGACAAAACTCATCTGTCCGGCACCCCAAAACACATGCATAAACTGTTTGGCATGACCTTTGTAGTGCGGCTTCATTGAAGCTAAAATAAGATTGTGAAATACACCGTTTTCAGGCATATGGTAATCAATCAGATCCGGTGCCGTTGTTTTGAGCAAAGGCAAAAAAATACGTTCGGTCGGCCAGCCCATATATTTGTCTTCCAACGGCGGTTTTCCAACCACAGTGGCTAAAAAAACGGGGTCGTGCTTATGTGAAATTGCATGCACTTCCATATAGGGATACGGCTCCTCGAGCGTATAGTAACCCGTATGATCACCGAAAGGTCCTTCTGTTTTCATTTCATGAGGATCCACAAGACCTTCAATCACAAAGTCAGCACCTTCAGGAATATATATATCATTGGTCAAAGACTTCACCAAACGAGCCCGCTGTTTTTTGACAAAACCGTACAATAACAACTCATTAACACCGTACGGCAGCGGTGCTGTAGCACACCATGTATAGAGCGGATCACCGCCGATAGCAATGGAAACGGGCATCTTGACACCGGCTTTTTGATACTGGTCAAAAAAATGTGACGCATCTTTATGAATCTGCCAGTGCATTCCCAAATGATTCGCGTCATAAACCTGAAGCCGATACATACCGAGATTCACCAACGTTCCGTCCAAACTCTGCGTATATACCTGCCCCATTGTAATAAAAGGACCGCCGTCTTGTTCCCATGTCGTTAAAATCGGAAGATCATACAGATTCACATCACTGCCGCGGTGAATGACCTCTTGGCATGATCCTTTACCTTCCAGTCGCTTGGGAAAAACATTTTTCAGCGAGAGCAAATCACCGATCATTGTAATTTTTCCCATCAATGAATGCGGCGGCTTCAAATGCAATAACGCTTCAATCTCTTCTGCAATGGCTTCAATATCGCGACCAAAAAGCAGTGTGGTCTGCTCATACGATGCAAAAACATTCATGAGTACGGGAGTTGTAAACGTTTTGCCGTTTTTTTTGTCTACGGGCGCAGTAAACAGCAGTGCTTTGGCATGAGGTTTTTTTATTTCAGCATACGCCAGATGCGGAATCTCCAAATAGATGTCTAAAGGCTCGTCAATCACCTTTAGCATATTGTGCCGTTTGAGTAGCGCAACGGTATGCTGCATTGGAGCTCCTTGTTATGTTTATAGTTGAGATGCCTCTTTATCGGCTCGTTCCAACAGCTCTTTGGCACCTTTGTCAATCAGACGCTGTGCCATCTCTTTTCCTAATGTTTTATACGACTCACTTTTGCCTACCTTACTCTCTCCAAGCACTTCATTCCCGCTTGGCAGACCTAAAATAGATTTAATCACAACATCCCCGTTCTCAAGAACACTGGCATTGACACCTATTGGAACATGACAGCCCCCTTCAAGCATTTCGACAAAATCGCGCTCTATCGTTGTCTCAATACGACTGTTGGTATCTTCAAGACGTGCGGCAATGGCAACCACCTCGGGATCATTGATCGCTTCAATACCCAAAGCACCCTGTCCCATTGAGGGAATCATCTCAAAAAGTGAAATGGGGTAAACATATTGAACCGAATCCACAAGCCCCAAACGGTTAATCCCGGCTGCAGCTAAAATAATTGCGTCAAACTCCCCCTCTTTAAGTTTACGAATGCGGGTATCGACATTACCCCGCAAGTCTTTAATAACGAGGTCGGGACGCAATCGTGCCAACTGCATTTTGCGTCGCAATGACGAAGTACCGACCGTTGCACCTTTCGGAAGGGCATCAATGTCGGCATACTGTTCGCTTAAGAGTGCATCACGCACATCTTCACGTTCCGTAATGGCAGCCAATGTAAACCCTTCAGGCATAACAGCGGGAACATCTTTAAGAGAGTGTACGGCAATATGCGCTTCGCCACGCAGCATCGCCTCCTCAAGCTCTTTAAGAAACAGTCCTTTTCCGCCAATTTTCGATAGCGAAACATCCAACACTTTATCGCCCGTCGTAATAATGACATTCAGTTCAACTTCAAGTCCCGGATTTTGCTCTTCCAATACCGCTTTAATATGTTCCGATTGCCATAAAGCGAGCTTGCTGCCGCGTGTCGCAATGATTAGTTTCTTCATCAATTACTTAACCTTTACCTCTTTGTATTTTCTCTTGGAAGCATCTTTTTTGCCGTCAAAAAAGATTGTCGGCGTTCCCGTTACCATCATATTTAATGCAATATCCATATCTTTTTTAGCATGCTCCGCCACCTCTTTGGAGCGGATGTCTTTAAGTGTCACTTTCGTTCCGGCCGCCTTGTTGAATGCGTCAAGAATTTTTTGTTCATCACTCTCTCGTGAACCGATTTGAGTCGCATACATTTTCAAAATAATCTCTTTCGATGCTCCGTTGAGTTCTGCGGCGATCGCTGCTTTGGTAATCGTTACCGCAGCAGGGTGCAAAGAGGCTAAAGGAAAATGGTAATAATATACCGCAAATGTCTCCGGATGTTTTTTCATGTAATTAATGGCTTCAGGAACAAAAGTTTTACAAAACGGACATTGGGGATCTGAAAAAATCGCTACCTTGTGTTTTGAAGTCTCACTGCCCGAAATGAGATGCTGCTTGTCGTAATATTCCGCTTTAAAGTCAGGAGCTACCAGGTTCTTAAGGTGCTCACCCGTTTTCATATTCATCAGCTCCGGAGCAATAATATCACCGTTGACAAAATAGATCATATTTTGCGAAACCGGCCGCTCGCTCGTACCTTGTTTGATGGTTGCATTTAAATTAACAATCAATGCATCCCAACCTTTGGGTTCACTTAAAGATTTTCGATCTAAAACTTTAATCTCCAAGGCACTGATATTCGGTTTTTTGGCAAAACTTTTCTTTAAAAAACTTTCAACCTCTATGTTGCTTGCCGCCATTAGGGTCGAGCTTAGTAGTGCTGTCGTCGTCAATAATTTCCACGTCAATGACATCATATTCATCCTTTTGATAGTGATTCGTTTCGGTATTACTTGAGTTGTATTTTGCCGAAAAACGGTTAACCAACATGCTCACAAAAACGCTAAATTGCATTAAGACACCGATAATGTCTGTTAAAAATCCGGGGACAATGAGTAAAAAAGCACCAAAGACCGTAAAAAGATTCAACTCTTGAAAGCGTCGTAAGTCAATATTCTCACTTGAAACCGATTGTAAATTTTTAATAAGTGTTGTGCGAAAATTTACCAATAAAATAATACCCGCCATTGCACTGAAAATTAGCTCAAAAAACGTAGCAACACCTCCAATTATGGAGGCAATATTTGTAGAGATGACCACCTCTAAAAAAAGATATACTAAAAAATAAATCACGTCACTGTCCGTTCTATAATTGTCTTTAAAGCATGCTCTGCTGCAATCGTCTCTTTCCGAAGCGTTGCACGTTCCATTAGTTGGATGTTACCGTTTATCAACTCTTTACCGACAATAACGGTATACGGGAATCCAATGAGTTCGGCATCTTTCATTTTAAATCCGAATCGCTCTTTACGATCATCCAGCATCACTTCAATACCTTCTTGACGTAACGCTTCATACAAGTTTTCAGCAAACGTCATCTGCGCTTCATCTTTAATATTTGAAATCATAACATTAATGAGATAAGGCGCTGTTGAGGGTGTCCAAATACACCCGTTTTCATCATGGTGCTGTTCAATAACTGCTGCAACCAGACGACTTATTCCCAAGCCGTATGTTCCCATAACAAACGGCTCGCTCTGCCCGTTTTCATTTAAAAATTCTGCTTTAAGTGCTTTGGAATAGCTAGTGCCGAGCTTAAAAATATGACCTACTTCAATCCCTTTGGTAAAAGAGAGTGTGCCGTCACAACAAGGGCATGTGTCACCTTCATTCACTTCGGCAATATCTGCAAACTCGGCATTTTTAAGTGCGTTGAAATTTACACCGACATAATGGTAGTCAATCTCATTGGCTCCACATATCATTGCGTCAGCATCTTTCAGGTCTTTATCAAAAATAATTTTACATGTATTTAGATTCAACGGCCCCATAAAACCGGCTACAAGTCCTGATTCGCGCAGTTCATCTTCACTCACATCAAGCAATTCCAGAGCATTAAGCACATTGGTCGCCTTCACCTCTTGCAACGTGTCACTGCCTCGTAAACAGAAAAGAACCAGTTTGCTGCCTTCATGATAAACGGCACGCTTGGCTACTGTTTTCACCAGATAAAAAGGATCGACTTTAAAAAAATGTGACAGCGCTTCTATTGTAGTGACATTAGGTGTTTTAAACCGATTAAATACCGCTTCGGGAGCTTCGGGAATCTCTTGTTTTGCACCGCGAACAGCAGCTTCTATATTGGCAGCATACTGGCAACGGTCACAAAGGGCAATGGTATCTTCACCGCTATCGGCAAGAACCATCAGCTCTTTTGAACCGGAACCTCCGATAGCGCCGCTATCGGCTTCGACAATACGAAACTCTAATCCCAAACGCTCTAAAATATGCTTATACGCTCTCTCTACCGTAGTAAACTCACGGTCCAGGTCTTCTGCGGAAGCGTGAAAACTGTAGCCGTCTTTCATAATAAACTCACGTCCGCGCATCAGTCCGAAACGCGGTCGGGCTTCATCGCGAAACTTTGTCTTAATCTGGTAAAGATGCAGGGGTAACTGCTTGTAGCTGTTAACACGATTGCGCACGACGTTTACCATCATCTCTTCATGTGTCGGACCCAAAACAAAACGATTCTCTTTGCGGTCTTCAAAACGTAACAACTCTTTACCGAATTTATCGATTCTGCCACTCTCTTGCCACAGCTCTACCGGAGTTACAAAGCTAAGTTCCACTTCTTGTGCACCGATTGATGCCATCGCTTCATTAACGATGGTCTCAATATTTCTCAATACCCGCTTTCCTAACGGCAGAAAGTTATACAGGCCGCTGGATACCTGTGTGATAAAACCGGCACGACTTAAAAAAATATGACTGGGAAGCACTGCATCACTGGGTGCTTCTTTGGTAGTAGGAATAAATGCTTTTGAGCGTCTCATGACTCTCCTTTTCCAAAATCTTGTTCACAACTGGCATGCCGGTCACGTTTTGTATCGAGCATATAGCTCAGTGCTTTAATCAGCGAATCCGAATCGCTTTCATTAGAACTTGCCCGAATTTTACACGTTAAATCATGCAAAAAACGCTTTACCACCTGTTCTCCCATTTTAACGGCTTCTTGCTCGTACTCTCTGGGAATAAATCCCTTGGCAATCACCCGTGTCGTTTCATCAATAGATGCCTGATACGCCCGTTTATACATCTCTTTAATAATAGGTTCCACCGAAAGACGCTTCAAGCACTCATAAAAAAGTTTTGTATGACGGGCAACCGTTGTATAAGAGAGTGTTGCCTCTTCTTCACGAAGTGCCAGATTTTCATCGACAATATTTTTGAGATCATCGACTTGGTAGAGTATGATATCTTCATAGTCACTGCATGCAATATCACGGGGAACGGCCATATCGACCCAATAACGCTTGAAATGCGCACTATTAATATGTTCATCGGTAATAATAGGATGTTTTGAGCCCGTCGACGTAAAAAGCAGTTCGTACTCATTAACCGCATCGTACAGTTCTTCAAAGTCTCGTACTTTCGTTCCGAACTCTGCGGCGATCGCTTCAGCTTTACTTCGAGTACGGTTCATCATGGTTACCTCGACACCGTGAGCTATAAGATGCTTGGCTGTAAGTGACGACATCTCGCCGGCACCAATAACCAATGCCCGCATCCCTTCAAGCTCTTCCGCCTCTTTTTTAATTTGTGCTACGGCCACACTGGCTATAGAGACAGGGTTTGACGAGATGTTGGTCGAGTTTCGAACCTCTGCGGCACATTTAAACGCATAGTGAATGGCACGGGAAAGTTCATGATTACAAAAGCCGTTATCGTATGCGAATCGAAACGCATCTTTAAGCTGTCCGGCAATTTGAGTCTCTCCGACAACCAGCGAATCTAACGAACTCGCCACACTAAAAAGATGATAAATGGCCCCTTTGTCGTCAAAAATATCCGAGCGGCTTTTAAGCTCTTCAATGGCAATACCGGAACGGTTGTTTAGCAGTGTAAAAATATGTTCACTTGCCGAGTCGATGTCACTGCAATAACAAAAAATTTCCATGCGATTACATGTAGAGAGCAAAATAGACTCTTCAATGCTTGAGACCGAGTTTAATTGCTTCAGACATCCGATTTTATGATCCTCTTCGGGATAGGCTAGTTTTTCACGAATAGCCAATGTGGAGTTCTTGTGTGTAAAACTGATAATAAGGTAGTGCATTAATAACTTCTTTTCATCATGGCTTCAATAATCGCGATGAGCTCAGCATCACCGTCAATACTTTTAATGGCCTCATCACTAAGTGATCTTGCAAGGCAATACGCTTTGTCAATACTGCCGTACTCCTCCATTTTAGAACGAATCCATTCATTCTGCCGTGATGTTAAAACCGTACCGTGATAAGCTTGCAAACGCTCCTTGTCACTGCTGCTCAGCGACTCATAAAGGTAGATGTACGGCAACGTACATTTTCCTTCGGCAAAATCATTCATTGCCGGTTTTCCCAATGTTGCTTCATCTGAAACAATATCGAGTATATCATCAATAATCTGAAAAGAGAGCCCCAGGTTTTTTCCGTAAATTCCGTAAGACTCTGCATCTTTTCCGGCGAGCATTGCTGCTGATTTGGCAGAAGCTTCAATTAACGTTGCTGTTTTTAAATAGAGCATCTTCATATACGCATCGGCATCACTGTTAAACGTTTTTGCCATAGTGACATCCATCATTTCACCTACAGAAAGAGCCGTGACCGAATCGGCAATACACGAAGCGATACTGCTGCTAAAATGTACCAGTTCGCTGAATGCTTTCGAATAAAGCACGTCACCAAGCATAACCGCCGTTTTACTGTCTTCAGTCGCATTGACCGAAGGAACACCCCGACGCAACGCGGCATCATCAATCACATCATCATGCAACAGACTCGCTGCATGGATAAGCTCAATAATAGCTGCCAGACGCAGAGACTTGGAAGATGATGCGGCAATTTTTAATACCAACTTTGCACGAAGACGCTTGCCGCCACTTAAAGAATCGAACAAGCGTGTTACGTCGCTATAGCCGATTTGATCAATGAGATTTTGAATATCGCTCTCTACCTGTTCTATCATTGCCTACATTGTCTCCTGTAAAAATTTCAACTCTACCTGCTCATCGTCATCACTTAAATAGATATCGAAAAGAGCCTGTTTCTCTTTAAAATCAAAATGTTTAAATGTCACTAACAGGTAAGGCGGCATCGTATGTGCCCCCCGTTTCGAAAGAAGCGCTACGCGAAAATTTCTATTTTTATAATGTGAACGCAACACATGCTGTGCCACAAAATCATCATATGAACGCAATACAACCAATGCGTTATCGGCATAAAGTGTCCATCGAAATTCAAACAGTTTTTTCAGTTTCCCGCTCTTAACAACAATACGCTCCAGCTGATCTTTGTGCAGTGAGACACTTTTAATCGGTTTCCACTCATCGGCATGAATTAAAAATCCCAATACAAAAAAGATCAGAACAAGAGAACGTATCATTACGTCGGTTACTCACTTTGTGAAAGGATTTTTCCGACACAGTCCATATAGATATTCTTGGTCGTTTCATCAATTTCAGCTGCTTTTTCAAACATGAGCGTTTTGAGTACGTTGTCAAGCTCATCGGCATCCATACCGCGCTCTTCGAGCAACAGTTCCAATGCGGCAATACGTTCAACCAACTGTAGCAACTCTGCTTCAGCAATATTGCGATTCGCATTGTAAACAATCTCTAAAAATTTACTTTTTGGAGATCCCATAAAAATATCATCTTCATCTTCAAATATACCATACATCGATTTCTGTCCATTCTATTAAATTTGGCGATTATACCACCTCGACTCTAAAATACAACTAATCTTCTTCATCTAGCTATAAAATTGTATTATGACGGTACAAACTTTTTCGTTTATGCCATCAAAAATAATTCATAGCCACTGTTTCACTATTAAATTTCACCTTAATCTCTAAAATAATTATAAAATGAAGCTATTCATTAGTGAGTTTACACTACAATGCAAAACTAATTTTTACAATACATAAGGATTTTTACAACTCAATGGATCTCTTACTACTCTACTTTTTCTTAGCCGTGGGTGTCTCATTTTTGTGTTCCATTTTAGAATCGGTGCTATTGTCCATCAATATGTCATACATTCTTGTATTAGAAAAGCAACGTCCGAGCGTTGGTAAACTGCTGCGTCTTCATAAACTCAATATTAATAAATCGATCGCCTCCATTCTTATTTTAAATACGATTGCCAATACCTTGGGTGCAGCAGCTGTCGGTGCTCAGGCTGCCTCGATTTTCGGCAACGATGCCGTTGTCTATATTTCAATTGTTCTTACCTTTGCCATCTTATTTTTCTCTGAGATTATTCCAAAAACCATCGGGGCTATATACTGGAAACAACTGGCGCCGCTAACCGCACAGATTATCCGTATATTTATTTGGATCACCTACCCCATTATTTTAACCACACTTTTTGTAACCGACCGCATCTCCAAAGGTAAAGAGAATGTCAATACCCTGACCAAAGACGAACTGCTTGAAAGCATGCTCTTAAGTGAGGATGACGGCGTCATTGATGAAAAAGAGTCTGATGTTATTGAGAATATTTTAAAGCTTGACAAAATAAAAGTCGAAAACGTATTAACCCCGCGCAGCGTCGTATTTGCTATTGAAGAAAACATGCCGATTAAAGAGGTTATTGCCACGCAAGGTGACATTTTTAAATTTTCTCGAATTCCCGTGTATAATAACTCTATTGAAGACGTTACCGGTATTGTACTCACCAAAAAAATCTTTCAACAAGCACTTCAAGACGACAGTGTCAGTATCGGATCGATTAAAAAAGATATTTTTACCATTAACGAAAACATTCCGGTATCTAAAGCACTCGATCTGTTCATTTCTAAAAAAGATCATATGTTTTTAGTGCGAGACAACTACGATCAAACCGAAGGTATCTTAACATTGGAAGACTGTATTGAAACCATTCTGGGAGTAGAGATTGTCGACGAAAGCGACGGCGCCGAAGATATGCGCGCCCTTGCCAAACTCAAAATGAAACAGAAGCGTAAAAGTCAGGAGCGTGCGGAGTAGTCTCCTACGCATTGCATCCGTTGGTGTTTTTAAAAACGGCGCAAGCTATAATTTCAACATAACATCTCTCCCACTGCTCTGCTTTGGCATTATCCAATGCTTTCATCAACTCTGAGGCAGTCACTTTGTAAGCATTCTCTGCAGTTTGCGCAAAGCGACATTCAAAGTCCCAAAACAGAGCATTTTCAGGAAGTTTCTTTTTGCGTTCACGTTTAAAATATTTACGAATCTCATGTTTAATGGACTCCAAAACACGCTCTGGATGCTTATTTGTTTGCCGGAGTTGAAATATCTTTTTCAATATGGACCTTTTACATGTAAATTCATGCGTATATTATAGCCAGATTGCTTATAATATATGCTGCTAAAACTGATTGTTCATATTGTTGTTTCGAAAGAGACGCTTTTGTTTACTATGGTTTTGCTAATTGACGCATTAAGTAGAGATAGCAGATGACACTGAGTCCGGCGCTTCCTATAATCATAGCCATGACAACAATTTGATACCTTACGGCAATCAGCGGATCAACTCCGGAGAGAATTTGTCCCGTCATCATACCCGGCAGTGAAACAAGTCCAACGGCTAAAAAAGCATTAATACGCGGAATGAGCGATGCTTTCAGTGCCACGGCACGTGCTTTCTCGTACGAATTTACATGTATTTCATTACTAAAACGTTCCGCTGCCAGTGATACGGAATTCATGGCATTGGCATAGATCATACCGGCTAAAGGAATAACATACTTCGGCTCATACAGAGGGTCTAACGCCAATACCCAGTCAATCACCAGAAATAGATTCACAGTGCCTCCAAAGGCAATAGCAACAAAAATAATACCGTAAACATGCATAGATTTTTGCTCTATATTACGTAAAGTAATCAGGCTTGAGACCGTAATCATCACTACAATGACACTCAAACCCAACAGTACGGAGTCGTTTTCAAAAAGATAAATAAGCACATAACCGATAAGTAATAACTGTACAATCATTCGCAATGATGCCACAGCAACTTCATACGTATTGCCCAACCATTTAAAATAGACATACGCAACAACTGCAACCGGAATAAAAATATATGCAATATGCTCCAAAGGTATTAAATACATGTAATATTTTCCTCGTTAATACACGCACCAGTCTAGCACGATCTTGCTTGATTTACGGTGCTAAATGTCCTATAATCATGCTTTATATTTTTTAAGGGTGTTGATGCAAAAAGTTTTTATAGAACGTAAATATCGCGGCTCGGTTCACCTGCCTGATACGCATGAAGCAAAATATATTTTCGGTAGGGTGAAACAAGCCTATGCCAATCATGAACCACTGGGTGTTCACCTGCTTTTTAGCCAAAAAAAGCTCACCCAGCTGCAACAGTACCAAAAAGGGGGTGCCCAAGAAGAGTTGCGCCATTTAGAGTTTTACATTGCATTAGGAAAACTCCTGTCATTTAATACCGATGATGCCCGACAGCTAAAAAACTCCATTGAACTCATCACCGATACGGCACATGCCAATTTTAATATTAGTAAGCGTATGACCCTTGTCAATAAACATAAACCGGGAAAGTCTTACAACCACTACCTGTTTTGGGATATTGAAAACTTCTCAAGTATTGCCTCTATTTTCAATGATGTCATTGAACCCTACAATATTCCCGATGCACATATATACCTTGCTGCCAATCCGGATTCTCTCTATCTTAAAAAACGGGAATGGGAGGCCAACTTGTACGATTACGGCAAAACATTACATTCATTCAACTTTATAAAGTGTGCGCACGGGAAAGATGTTGCCGATGACGTATTATTAGAGAGTTTCAAACGCCTCAATCTTCGTAACAGCTCTATTGTTATATTAACGTTTGATCGAGAGTTAAAAGAGCGATTTCAACAAGCCTGCCATAAGAGCAATAACTTGTTTATGATGAAAGGGTAATGTAACAGTACTCAAGCTACACTAAAAGGGATTTGACAAACAGAACAACTTTTGTCAATGCAATGGCTACACCGACTATTGCCAACGGTACCATAATAAAAAAAACGATTGCAGGAATGGCAAATAAATTGTCATCGCACCATTGAATCCAACTTTTTTTGGCTATTTGAGTGTTTTGTAAACGCATAAGATCATTACCTTTCATTATATTGTTTGGCATAGTATGCTCTAAAACCGTAAAGGCTTTGTTAATTCATTGTTAATTCTTAATGAATTTTACACATTATAACTCTGATTTTGCCATTAGAATCTACTAAAAACCATCAAAACAATTTCATCATCAACAGCAAATAGATCCCTATATAACGAATGTTTTGAATATTTTAACGAATCTTTTAAGTCAAAATACAATTTTATTTAAAAAATTTACTGTTTTATGACACTATTTATAAAAAGACTCTAAATTGACACTCTGTATTTTCAAGTTTACACGCTTAAATTACATTTTACACACATGCATTCAAATAGATTTGAGTCATTAATTTTTCTTTGTTATGATGTATCAACACACCTAATAAGGATACTCCATGTTTCTTGACTCATTTCTGGCGTTTGGCCTCTTTTTTGTGACAGCTCTGTTGGTTGTCGTGCTCTTTCTTTACCTCTATGCACTGGTAACACCCTACGACGACTACAAACTTATTTTTGAAGAGAACAATACTGCCGCATCTGTTGGATTCGGCGGTGCTATACTGGGTCTGTGCATTCCTCTGTACAGTGCATTAATCAGTTCCGTTTCGTATGGAGACTTTCTCATCTGGGCAATCGTTGCAATGGTCATTCAACTGCTTTTTGCATTTACCGTCACACGATGTAAAGGAAAATTTTCTTTTGAGACAAAAATTACCGAAGGCAACGTGCCTGTCGGTACGCTTATGGGATTTCTTTCGATCTCTATCGGTCTTGTAAATGCAGGATCTATGAGCTACTAACATGGCTTTGCCGTGTCGATATTTATTCGTTTTACTTCTTAGTACTACACTGTCGGCTGCACTATTTGACAATAATGACAGCACGCACGGAAGTGTCTATTTTACAGAAAAAAACTACAAAAAAGCGCTGCCGCTCCTGCAACAAGAAGTTATTCGAGGACTCAAGCCGTCTATGTATCAACTCGCTTACATGTATCAACACGGCCTGGGTGTAGCACAAGACTATCGTAAGGCAGCCGCACTCTATCAGAAGGCTGCCTCTGATTTTGAGTACACACTAGCCATTCCCAGCAGCAAAGAGGTTGTTAAAACATCATTCGCGAAACGCCTGAGTGATCAACTTGATCCGTCAACCAACAAAAGCGGCGATGCGTTTGCTCTCTCAAAGCTTGATACCGATACACCCGAAAGCAAAGGCCTTTTAACCGCGTTTTTGAGTGACGGCTTCTTTGGCCTTAAGCCGTATAAAACTAACTATATATTGCCCATAGCCTACTCAAGCAATCACTATCGTCATATCGCATCAACGACGCACTACAGTAACTATACCCAACAAGACAGCCAAGAATACAGCGTGTACGATAAAAATATCGAAGTCGAATTTGAACTCAGCCTGAGAAAACCACTCACCTACAACCTGTTTGGACTCAATGAGTCCATTAATGTTGCCTATACACAAAAAGTGTGGTGGCAACTCTACAGTCTCTCTGCACCGTTTCGTGAAACCAACTATGCCCCCGAAGTTTTTATTGTTGTTCCAACCTCGCGAGGTATCGATAAACGATCGGGGCTTAAAGCACTTAAACTTGGCTACATTCATGAATCTAACGGTCAAGAAGGATACCGGTCACGCTCCTGGAATCGTCTTTATCTCACCGGCATGTGGCAGTGGGACAACTTACTGCTAGCCACACGAATATGGCACCGCATTCCTGAAAACAAAAAATATATTGGCTACTACGACGGTGCTCCCAACCCTAAGACCGGACTGTATGAACCGAATTTCAGCGGTGACGACAACCCGTATATTGAAGAGTATTTGGGTTATGGAGATATCCGCATTAACTATCTCTACAAAAAACATCAATTCGGAGCATTGTTGCGCTATAACTTCGGTTCCGGCGGTACGCATCGAGGTGCTTTTGATTTACACTGGTCCTATCCTTTCTTGCATTCAAGCAATACCTTTTGGTATGTCAAGTTCTTTAACGGCTATGGAGAGAGTCTTATTGACTATGACCAATCTGTTACAAAGACCTCCTTTGGCTTCTCTTTTTCCCGAGCACTCTTTTAATACCATTCTCATAGTTTTTTATGTATAATAATGTTAAAATTTATATCTTTATGATGGAGTGGCATGAAAACTGTTCTACTTTTGCTTTGTTCTGCCTTTATGTTATATGCCAACCAAGAGAGTAAAATTGTTCTCATTACCTATTCCAACCAGGATTTAGCAGTACAGAGTCTCAAAAAATTCATTGTATCGCATCGTGCACTCTTTAAACACACTCCTGCACTCAAGCCTGTTGACATCGGTGTATTTCAATCGCAACAGTACTACTTTGTAGCACTCAAACCTTTTGCTACACGCGGTGCGGCACAACAAGTTTTGGAAAAGATACAAGCAGATTATGTTTCGGCATATATAAGTAGCTACCCCAACAGCGCCAATCGTCTTATTATGTCACAACCTCTTATTGCCAATGACGACAATGACTCAAAAAAACCAACAAAAACAGCACTTCCTGTTGTATTAGAAAAAGAGTTTTTAAAACCCTTGAGCATTGAAGAGATTATACAGACAACATCTTCTCGCAACAATACAATGACACCCAAAGAGACCGAAGCAGTTCAACTAAAACAACCGATCCAAGCAGAACAAAACACCCAGTCTCTTTTGTATGTCAGCTATGGAGTGTGCCTCTTGTTCCTCAGTGCCATTGTGATGCTAATATGGAAAAACCATCGTCTAAAAGGACAGATCAATTACAAGCAGGCACTCTTAAACAGACATACTATAGCGCAGCATGACATCCCGAAAAAGCAGATTTCAATCGATCCTGTTGATCTGGCGCACTATGTGAAAAGTGCGCTCAATCAGGCAATAAAAGAAGAGGCGGATCTTCTGGCATCCAAACCTGTCCAGCAGGTTCAGACCTGCATGAACGACATTGTTACCATCGACTCTTTTTTACATGGTGAGGTCTATATTAAAAACAGAACCTTTACACTGCAATATATTGCAGAAGAGATAGCAAAGCGTTATCAACTTACCTTAAACATCGCTTCAGATGTACCCCATGCTTTTGTTGGCAGCGTTGAGACCATCGAACATATTTTTCTCAGACTTTCATACACCAACATCGCAGCCCTTTCTGTTGAAAGCCTATCGCAGTCCGATGAGAGTCTGCTTTTAGAATTTACACTTGCTTATAACGGTATTGAAAATCATGCTGTTGATCATGCCATTATTAAACAGTTTGTTCTCTCCGTCGGCGGTACCGTAACACCGAATCTTGAGAGTTACGACACACGCCCTATCTCCGCCTTTACCCTACCCTTTTTGCATGCCGAAGACAATTCCGTTAAAATCAAACGCCCCTAAAAGAGTGTGTTACGTCAATTCCAACTTCCACTTGCCGTTCTCATCTTGTGGAAGTTCTCTAATCATACCCTGCTCAATCATATATCCCAGACCGATAGAGACATACTTTTTCAGTGTTACCGTGTCACATGAAGACTTTCGCTCATTATTTGGATAATGGGCAACAATATCATTAATATCCAGAGGCATTGATCTCTTGTTAAACACCGACATAATCTCATGGCTCAACGCCAACTGCAGTTTCTCAATTCCTTTTTGCATGGCTTTGGCTTTTCGTTTGTCTATGGAGTTTTGTCCCATAATAATTGTTCCTAATTCGTAAATAATTGAGTTATATTATAGTCTATTCCGGTTACATTTTCACAATGGATTCACATTTAATTATTAAAATCATCGTATAATCCATTCAAGAAGGATATTAATGACAAAAGTTTTATTGCTGTTTTTGTTAACGTTGTCGCCGCTTTTGGCACAAAGTATTGAAGCGACTTACAATGTTAAATTTTCATTTTTTGGAAAAATCGGTGAGAGCATCGTCACCTATGAACGAGAACACAATCATTATAAAATTACGGTACGCGCCATTACCATGGGTATTACTGCCACGCTCACCTCAAATCGGGTAGAGACCTATATCAGCGAAGGTAATATTGTTAACGGTCTGTTACAACCGCATACTTTTATATCGTCGAAAAAGTCCGATAAAAAGATACGCACCAAAACCTATACCTTCGATCATCACAATCAGCGTATTACCTTAGATGTAGATACCACTCGGTTTAAAACCAAACGCTCTTTTGATATTAAACATATGAAAATTATTGAGACAAAAAATACGGTAGTGTCACATAGCAACCGTCTTTATGACTATTATGCCAAAGATGATGCCATCTCACTCTTTTTCAATACGCCGACCTATCTTAAAGAGACTCCAAAGGCTCACAGCAAGCAGGTGCATGCTATTGGTATCAATCATGATGATGACGCCATTACCATTACATTGCCCAGTGAGCAAAAAGAACGAAAAATAAAAAAACACCTTCGTGTTCCCGCATCCAATCATGTCTATACCATTGATGTTAGTAAAGATGTCTTAACAGAAGATGATGCCGCCGGCGAGCTGATCATTACTATGGACAATAACAATATGCCAACAGCGGTTTTTATGGAAAACATTGCCCTTTTTGGTGATATTAAAGCCAAAAAAGTTTCTGAAAAAATCCTGCCGTAATGATCTACTTTTATCTGTTTTTAACGCATGTTCAACTATACTCCTTAAAAAATTCACACTGGTAGTGCATTGAGATCGTTTCAAAATCTTCTTATTTTACAGAACCTCTACAGACAACGGGCTTTGGGATTTTCTTTTAGCGACCCCATTGCACTGAACCATAAAAGCAGTGCGACATTGCCCAATACCCTTGCGGCACTAAACCGGAGCATCTCTGCATGTCATTTATGCGACTTAAGCAAATCACGCCAACAGAGTATGTACGGTTACGGTAATCCCAATGCTGATCTAATGATTGTCGATGCCTACGTATCGCACAGTGAAAATGAACAGAACTCTTATTATGTCGGTCGTTCAGGTCTTTCTCTTAAAAATATGATTGAAAAGGTTCTTTTAAAGCGTGTTAATGATGTCTATATAACACATGCGGTAAAATGTAAACCTTTAGACTCAAAAGAGCCTTCTGTGTCTGAATTTGAAAGCTGTAAAGCATATTTGTTCAAACAGATTGATCTGATTCAACCAAAAATCATTATTGCTTTGGGAGAGAAGGCATACCGACTTATTACCGGTGACACCACTCCTTTTGAACAAGTACGCGGAGAGCATGTGAACTTTTCTACCTTTTCACTCATTCCTATCTACCATCCGACATATTTATTGCGAAACCCCTCATTAAAACGAGAGACCCTGTATGATCTTAATAAAATAAAGAGTATCTTATGAAACTGTTGTTTATCTTGCTTGTACCTTTATGGCTGTTTGCTCAAAGTAGTAAAATTTCAAACATTCCTCTTCCAAGAGTCTATATTCAAAATCTTGATATTTATCCTTGCGATGACGCCTGTATGGAAGAGATGCTTGAGCATGGGCAAATATTTTCGTTTTTAGCTCATGCCGACTACGGCGAAATACACGATGACGCATTAGCTCAAAACAGGCTTATCTACGCCTCATTGTTACATCTCGGCACATCAGGTTTTGGCGGTGAGTTTAAAATTGCCATGCTGCTTCCCTATAAAAAAATTGGAAAATATGCCGCTTCTACAACCAACAGTGCCTTTGCCTACATGCTTACCAAGAACAGTGACTTCCAAATTAGCAGTTTTAAAATTGAGGATGAAACGCCCGAAGACATTTACAGTGCCTTAGAAAATATTACAGAAGAAGGTTTTAGCTTTGTTATTGCGCCCATGACCTTGACAGGGGCTCAGACACTTATTGATATTAATCCGAATTTACATGTATATTTTCCTACCGTGAATCGCCAGGATATTAATGCAACGGCAAACAATTTTTACTTTGGCGGCATTGACTATAGAGCACAAACCGAAGCGCTTTTGGAGCATGCTTCTTCCCCAATCATCATCTTTTACAACCAATCAAGAGTATCTCAAAAACTGCGTCAATACGACATTGAACTGTATGCTCAATTGGAGTTGCCGAACAAGCGTCTTATTGAATACGAAATTAAAAAGCACACCTCAAATCTTGCACATATCTTAAAAAACAACCGCCGGCTCAACGGAGGTAGTGTTATTTTAAATACCCCGCTCATTAAAAGTTCCATGATCATGTCGCAATTAACATTGCATGACTCTAATGTCTCTACCATTCTCTCTACGCAAATCAACTATGACCCTCTAATCTTCTCAACAACACAATACCGTGATAGAAAAGAGCTCTACATTGCCAACTCTATTGCACACAACAGTGCTATACTTGATGAGACCAACCGATTATTGGGTAATGATATTAGTTACGACTGGATTAACTACTCTACCTCTATTGGAGTCGATTTTTTCTACAATCTTATGACGGGTGAACCACGAGACTACCCTGTTGCCATACAAAATAATCAGGTTCAATATCCCATCGAAATTGTTAATCCCGGGCTATCAAAATTTACAAACATTTTACGTCAAGAGGCTTTTTAGCAGCTCTTTTTTTGCACTGTCTAATCGTTGTAACTTCCCCTCTTTAACGTAAACTATGGTACTGGTCATAATAAAAAGTTTCTCCTCACCTCTATATATTGTCTGTCGCATCGAAAACGAAGCATTTTTCAACTCCATAAGTGCTGAGACAACTTCTAACTCATCAGCAAACCGTGCCGATTTGATAAATTCAGCTTCAAGGTGCCTTACAACAAAATGCCCACCGTCAACAATAGGGGTACACCCTTTTTGAAAGAACATCTCACTTCGAGCACGCTCACAAAAATTTAAATAATTGGAATGGTAAACAATCCCACCGGCATCGGTATCTTCGTAATAGAC
>JALSLA010000003.1 GCA_026988515.1 Helicobacteraceae bacterium
TCTTTTGGCTTCTTGTAAAATCTTGACGATCTGCTCTTCTGTGAATCGCTTTTTCATTGACTTGTTCCTCTTGTCAAACATTATATTCTAACTTTGAAAGTGGCTCAACTTCTTGGGGACAGGTCAGATTCTCCATCCCTTTACGGGCTTCTTCCATCCACTCCTCGATTTGCGCCGGTGTCAAATCGTATTGGCGAGATACCTCTGCTGTTGTAGTTTTCCCTTGGAAAATCTTCATGACGACCTCTGCTTTTCTTTTTGCTGTCATCCTTTTTATTTCAGACTCCAACTTCCCCATTCTCTACTCCTCTTGTCTCACTTCTTTGTGTATTATACATTGTGCAGTCGAGCTGGGGGGGTCACTATATCCTTTCCTACCGTCATGATGTAACATAAAGCAAGAGATGGCTAAAATACTAAAAAAGTCGGGAGCTTTGCATGCAACACCGTTATATTGGAAAAACCGGTCTTCGCGTATCGCCCATCTGTTTGGGAACCATGACTTTTGGTACGCAGTGTCATGAAAGCGAAGCCTTTCGTATTATGGACAAGGCATATGAGAGTGGAGTGAATTTTTTTGATACAGCAGAGCTTTATCCGGTTCCTCCTTTAGAGTCACTTGCGGGGTTAACGGAGACTATTGTCGGTGCATGGCTTAAGACGAAACCGCGCGAGAGCATCATTCTGGCTACAAAGGTTGCCGGTGCGGCATCGGGGTGGTTTGTACCACCGATTCGTCACGGTTTAACGGCTATTGACCGCTTTCATATCGAACGTGCGGTCGAGGGTTCGTTAAAGCGTCTGCAAACCGACTACATAGACCTCTATCAGATCCACTGGCCCGATACGGTAGTGCCTATAGAGGAGTCGCTAGAAGCACTGGACCGATTGGTACAAAGCGGTAAAGTGCGTTACATCGGTACCTCTAATGATACGGCGTACGGTACGGCTAAAGCACTCAGTGCTTCCCACTACAAAGGGTTGGCCCGTTTTGAATCCATTCAAAACAATTTTTCGCTTCTGAATCGTCGTTTTTTAGATGAACTTGCAATACTGGCACAAAAAGAGCAGATCTCACTGCTGCCGTATTCGCCACTTGCCGGCGGTGTATTGAGCGGAAAATACAACCAAAGTTCCAATGCCAAAGGACGCTTTAGCGATTATATGAAGGCATCCAACCAACGGCAACGTCTCATGGCGGCACGTTTTTTAAATGACAAGACTTTGGCATCGACACAGCGCTATTTAAAAATAGCCGCCGATGCCGGTTTGCATCCGGTAAGTATGGCGATTGCATGGAGTAAACAGTTTGATTTTGTGGCATCGACCATTATTGGAGCAACATCGGCCGATCAGCTCGATGCGGCATTGATGGCGATGGAACTTGAATTAGACAGTGAGGTATTGCGTGAGTGCGACAGTGTTCATGATGCGATCTTGTATCCTATGGGCTAGTTTACTGCTGTATTGTGGCTGTAGCTATAAAGAGTACGCGCCGTCTAAAGGCAAGATCATCACCATTAAAACCGATACGCTGCGCTTTAACGATCTGGGATATGTCCGACTCGGAGAGCATGGGGTTGAAGTGGCACTTTTTTCGGCAGGGCAGGTTGTTGAGACGTTTACCATTGAGGAGAACATCTGTATTCGAAAGGGGTGTTTAAGCACAGAAGCATTTTATGCAACATATTTACATGTAAATTATCCCAAAGAGACATTAAAACATATTTTCAGAGGAGAACCTATTTTTAATAAGCGTAACCTGGAACAAGATTCCGGTGGCTTTAAGCAGTATATCCAAACCGCCGAGTATAATATTGTCTACAAAGTAGAAAACGGTACAATCTATTTTAAAGATAGCAAGCACAATGTTTTTATCAAGATCAGGGAGATAGAATGAGTAAATATGTCGGAGCACACGTCTCAGCGGCGGGAGGAGTCTTTAATGCACCGCTCAATGCCGCAAAAATCGGTGCCCGTGCTTTTGCACTTTTTACCAAGAACCAGCGGCAGTGGCATGCCAAAGATCTGGACACACAAACCATAGATGCGTTTAAAAGGAATCTTGATCAGAGTGGTATTTCACCCGCTCATGTGTTACCACACGACTCATATCTCATTAATTTGGGGCATCCTGAAGAGGAGAAACGTAACAAATCGCTCGATGCCTTTATTGATGAAGTGCATCGCTGCGAACTACTGGGCTTGGAAAAACTCAATTTTCATCCGGGATCGCATCTAAAGAAAATTGACGAAACACTCTGTTTGGATCGCATTGCCGAAGCGATGAATCGAACGCTTGACTGCACGCAAGGGGTGAGTCTTGTTTTGGAAAACACAGCGGGACAGGGGAGTAATTTGGGGTGGAAATTTGAACACTTGGCACATATTATTGACAAAGTCGAAGACAAGTCGCGCGTAGGTGTTTGCATCGATACCTGCCATATGTTTACTGCGGGTTATGATATTCGTACGCCGTCGGCTTATGATATCTCTATGGCAGAATTTGGTACTATAGTAGGATTTGAATATTTACAGGGGATGCATCTTAATGACTCCAAACCCGATCTGGGCTCTCATGTTGACCGGCATGAGAGCATCGGAAAAGGGAAAATTGGACTTGAAGCCTTTCGTTTGATTATGAATGATGCGCGCATGGACAATATTCCTCTTATTTTAGAGACCATCGACGAGACCATCTGGGCTCAGGAGATTACGTTACTTTATTCACTACAGGAGACGACATGAAAAAAATCGCACTGCTTTCGCTTGCTGCAACAACACTACTGTTTAGTGCCGGATATAAACTTCCCGAGCTCTCCATAAACTCTATGGCACTATCAGCCGCCTATATTGCCAATGCTCACGGGGCCGATGCCGCCTATTACAATCCTGCCAATATGGCTTTTGAAGAGGACGGACAGTATATTGAAGGATCATTGACCTATATTCGGCTGTCCAAGATTAGCTATACGGGAAGCGCTTTTAATCCGGACGGGACCCTCAATCACTCAGGTGCGACCTCACAGGCCGAAAACTTTCTGGCACCGTCGCTACACTATGTGTCACCGAAGTTTGACCAGTTTCGTTTCGGCTTGAGTGTTGTAGCACCGGCAGGGCTCTCTAAACGTTGGAATACTCAACCCGCTAAGACGTATGCGCATGAGTTTACCCTTCAAGTTGTCGAGGTGAACCCGTCGATTGCTTATCGGGTCAGTGATGATTTTGCTATAGGAGGGGGTGTTCGTATTGTTCATACCAGCGGTGTCGTCAAGAGTGCGTCAATCGCATCGCGCGATATGGAAGGTGATACCTTCGATTTTGGATACAATCTGGCACTCAGCTATCAGGCAACCCCGGAGCTGAAGCTTGCGGTAACGTATCGTTCCAATGTCGATTTGGACGTTGAAGGTGATGCGGCAATCTATTTTCCCGATAACGGTAACTACGGCGGTACACTGATGTTTGACCGACGCATTGATGCGGCAGTCTCCATTCCCAACCCGGCGGCTTTGAATCTTGCTGCCGCATACCGTTTCGATACGGGAACAACGGTAGAGTTTGTTTATGAGCGTACGTTCTGGTCGGCGTACGAATCACTCGATTTTGACTATGAGTTTTCATTGGGCGGACTGGATGCCAAATTTTCCGATCCCGTTGCCAAAGCGTGGAATGATGTCAGTGCCTACCGGCTCGGTGTGACGCAAGAGTATGATAACTGGACCGGTATGGCAGCTATTGCCTATGATGAAACACCGATTCCAGAGCATACCGTCAACTTTGAACTGCCCGATTCCGATGCGATTATTCTTTCTGTCGGCGGACGGTACGAATACAGTGATGTTCTGAGTCTCGGGGCGGCACTGCTTGTTGACTTTAAAGAGTCGCGCCGTATCAGCGGAAGTGTTAGTGATATCGGTCTAAACGGGGAGTTTAGTGATGCACGTGCCTATCTGTTGACGGTAGGTGCCGAATATAAATTTTAACATAAAAGAGGCATATTGAAATTTCTTATTGATTTTTTAGAGGCTAAAGATGTCACGAAATCAGAGATTTTTCCACATCTGAAGTGCCATGAAGATGAGGCAAAAATTTTACAGGTATTTTGCAGAAAATATATTAACGGACAAGAAGATCTTATTGTTATTGATGTACTTCAGGAGCTTTACGGCGATAAAGGCTACCGGTATGTTCAGAAACTTTCACATATTAAAATATTGCTGGAATTGGGATGGATCACGCAGCATACATTTACACCATTGAAAATCAGTGACGTCACCCATCTGGAGCTTTTAAACGGGACCGTGGCACTGACGCCGTCTTTTTTAAAGCTCCTGGAAGAGGGAAGTATGGAGATGCAGCTTCCTGAAATTAAGCCTTATGCCGACCATTTAGAGTATCTGCAAGATCAATTTTTTCGTATTGATCTGTATCAGAAGATGAGTACGATTCGGCAGAATGTTCATGAGCACTCTTTGGGAATTAACCGTATTAAAAATAAACTTGAACTACTGGAGAAGCGGATTGAAGAACGGATTGCCCAGACTGACAAAGACATTGTATTAGACAAATTTTTCAAACAAAAAAAACTTGACTCCAAAGAGCAGATTATTTTTATCGCGTTACTGAAAGAGGAGTACAGTGCTGGGGATACCAACATTCGGGAGATGAATACCCTAATTGATCTTATCAGCTTTGACGAATACGACCGCATTAAAAACCGATCTCTACTTGAAGACGGCGCTAAACTTATTGCCGAAGATGTTATTGACTATGAGGAGATGCTTAACCCTTTTGGCGGTATTACACGAGCTTTTTATATTGTCGATGAAGTGTTGCAGTCAATTATCCATCCGCAAAAAAAGAAAAAGGTCACCAAGCTCAAACTCGATATGCTGGTTAAAGAACAGGATATTTTTGAACTTGTAGAACCGACAACCTCGCTTGAAGACGTAGTGCTCAATCCTAAAACACAAAAAGTACTGCACAATCTGATGCGGCAGGTCGACAAAGATGTCATCAACAAGCTCAAAGCATGGGGAATTAAAGGAAAAAAAAGCGGTATTGATGCACGTATTATTTTCTACGGTCCTCCCGGAACGGGAAAAACAATGACGGCACACTCGCTCGGGCGTTCTCTTAAGCGTCAGATTTTAAGTTTTGATTGCTCTAAAATTCTCTCGATGTATGTCGGAGAGAGTGAGAAAAATGTTCGTAAAATTTTTGATACCTACAAAGAGTTGACGCAGCAGACCAAAACTGAACCGATCTTACTGCTTAATGAAGCCGATCAGTTTTTAAGTGCACGTTCAAGCGGCATCAGTTCAAGTGCCGATCAGATGCACAACCAGATGCAAAATATCTTTTTGGAACAAATTGAGAAGTTTGAAGGTATTTTAATTGCAACGACCAACCTGTTGGAGAATATTGATACTGCGTTTTCACGTCGTTTCAATTATAAAATAGAATTCCAAAGACCCAATCGGGAGCAGCGTAAAAAGTTGTGGCAAATGCTCTTGCCCAAGCAGGCAAAATTTGAAGAAAATTTTGATATTGACACGTTGGCAAAGTATAATGTTACAGGCGGACAGATTAGTCTTATTGTCAAAAATACGGCATACAGTGTTGCTGTACGGGATGAGTCTATATTCAGTATGGAAGATTTTATTACTGAAATTGAAAAAGAGAAGCGCGGCAGTTTTGACAGTGAGAAGCAGCTGGGATTTTTAAGCTAAGCATACAAAGGAGCGATGATGGGATATTTTAAAAAAGCGAAAGTGGGTGACAAAGTAAACGGTCTGGTATTTGGCAGAGGAAAAATTACCGAAGTCTATCCTGACAGCCACTACTCTATAATTGCAACGTTTAAAAACGGCCATGAAGTGCCGTTTACAGAAGATGGCATACCGAGCTGGGGGAACTTCGATTATCAGACACTGTACTATCGTGATGATATTGTGATGGGTAAAGCAGATTTTTCTCCGGTAGATAAAGTCATGACAGCCAAAAAAATTATTAAATGCCGAGAGAAAGGACAGCTGGAGGTCCGTATGCCGTCAGGCATGTGGGAGAGTGTCAAAAAATGTCCTAAAAGCTATGTTGAAGATTTGCTTGAAAGTGAGAAGTACCATCTTTTTAGAAAAAAAAATAAAAAAAAATAAAATCTCATAAGTTACGAACGCTACTCCAAAGCTAGGCTAAGGAGTAGATTAAACCATACCGACATTTACATGTAAATTGCATTATATTACTTTTTTACACACTCGCTAAAAATCACACTTTTTTTTGTAGCAATAAGTAGCACTATAAGGATGTTCTATTTTAAATATAGATTCTTTTATTCTCTTTTTGATATAGTTAACCAACTGTTTTTTCATAAAAACAAAACAACTTAAGAGTACGGAAAACAAGCCGTTTCTTAGTGTTTGTTAAGAACAAAAAAGGTTGAATATATGGAACATATGGATGTTGCTAACCCGTATTTTGGGGTCTTCGTTTTGTTTGTATTGACGTTCGGTGCGTTTTATGCAACGACGGTACTTGCAAGATTGGCGAGTCGCGCTATGGCGGCAAAAGACAACGAAAAAATTAAGTTGACAGTGTATGAATGTGGTCCGGAAGTGACACGACAGCCGAACAGAATCTCGACGCAATTTTATCTGTTTGCACTACTGTTTTTGCTTTTTGACGTGGAAATTGTTTTTATGTTTCCCTGGGCAGTAGATTTTAGGCTGTTGGGCTGGTTCGGATTTGTAGAGATGCTACTGTTCATCCTCTTGTTGGCAATCGGTTTTATATATGCATGGAGAAAAGGAGCACTTGAATGGCACAACATCAAGTAAATTATA
Organism: Helicobacteraceae bacterium; assembly: GCA_026988515.1. Lineage (GTDB taxonomy): Bacteria > Campylobacterota > Campylobacteria > Campylobacterales > Sulfurimonadaceae > QNZR01. The sequence goes on from JALSLA010000003.1 coordinate 6,849, forward strand.
TACAAGACGGGGGACTTCCGGTTGCCCTAACAACCATTGACAAAGTCGTGAATTGGGGACGTTCCAACTCATTGTGGGCGTTAACCTACGGATTGGCATGTTGCGGGATTGAGATGATGGCTTCGGGTGCCTCACGGTATGACTTCGACCGTTTCGGTACTATTTTCAGAGCATCACCGCGTCAAGCCGATGTTCTGATTATTGCAGGGACGCTAACAAAAAAACATGCGGAATTTATTAAGCGTTTGTACGACCAGATGACTGAGCCGCGCTGGGTTATTTCAATGGGGTCATGCGCCAATACCGGAGGCATGTTTAACACCTACGCAACGGTACAGGGAGCCGATAGAATTGTTCCGGTCGATCTCTATCTTCCCGGATGCGCACCGCGTCCTGAAACGTTACAGTATGGGGTAATGTTGCTACAGAAAAAAATTCGTAGTGAAAAAGCCATCAAGGCTCAAAAACCTAAAAGGTTGTTGTAATGAGACGTTATGTTCCTAAAGACGATGTTCAAAAAAAGTCGTACTATACCGACCGTTATTGGGTAGCACCGCAGGTACCCAAAGAGAAGGTGAGTTCAGATAAAGTGTTTGCCGAAGATCTCAAAGCAATAAAAGCAAAGTTTAAAGTACTAGATGCCTATATTCAAGTCGAGCAGATGGTGGTATATATTCAACCTGAAGATAACGTCGGCGTATTAGCGCTGATGAAAAATGTACTGGATTACACGCAACTTTCTGAATTGAGTGCGGTTGACTTTTTGAGTCAACGCGGAGAATTTGACATTTTCTATCAGATGTTGAGTATGAGTAAACGTAAACGCATTCGTGTTAAATGCGCCATTAAAGAGGGTGAAGCAATTGAGAGTGTTGAAAAACTGTTTCGTTCAGCCGACTGGTCGGAGCGCGAAATGTACGATATGTTCGGTATTAAAGTCAACAACCATCCTTTCTTTAAACGTATTTTAATGCCTGATGACTGGGAGGGCCATCCGCTTCTGAAAACCTACCCGCTTCATGGTGATGAATTTGCCGCATGGTATGAAGTTGACAAAATTTTCGGTAAAGAGGCACGTGATATTATAGGACCGGAAATTCGTGATGATGCCGCAGTTGACAGGTACGATACCAAGCGTTTTGCCCGTCTGGGTCATGAAGTCCCTTACGGTGCAGAGATTCCCGAAGGTGAACCGGCAGTTGCGACGGAGTACCAGGAAGATGACGGGGTCTTCTTAATTGAACGTTTTGAAAAAAACAGCAGCACCGTAATTACAGATAGAGACAGGTAGAAATCATGCAAGTAAAAAACAGATTACGTCCATTTTTCGAAAATATCAATTTTGACCGTAAAGACAATGAGCTTATTCTTAACTTTGGACCGCAGCACCCTTCTGCACACGGTCAATTGCGTTTAATGCTCCATTTGCAGCAAGAGCAGGTTGTCAAAGCGCATCCGGATATCGGTTACCTTCACCGAGGTATGGAAAAGATGGCCGAAAATATGATCTATAACGAGTTTATGCCGACTACCGATCGTATGGACTATATTGCATCAAGTTCTAACAATTACGGTTTTGCCTTGGCAGTTGAAAAGCTGATCGGGCTTGAAGTACCGCGCCGTGCCAAAGTTATTCGTATGATGCTTTTAGAGATTAATCGTCTCATATCACATCTTTTTTGGTTAGCGACAACGGCTCTTGATATTGGCGCTATGACCGTATTTCTCTACGCATTTCGTGAGCGTGAATATTTAATGGATTTGGTAGAAGACTACTGCGGTGCACGTTTAACGCACTCGGCCATCCGTATTGGCGGGGTTCCTCTGGATATACCCGATACGTTCATTCCTGATTTGAAAAAGTTTTTAGATAAACTGCCACAAAATATTAAAGATTACGAAGATCTACTCGACACCAACCGTATTTGGCAGATGCGTATGGAAGAGGTCGGTGTGATTCCGACGGAGATGGCACTCTCCTGGGGGTGTACCGGACCGATGCTTCGGGCATCAGGTGTTGCCTGGGATATTCGCAAAGAAGAGCCGTATGAGCTTTACGATGAAGTCGATTTTGATATTCCCGTATCGGACAAATGCGATAACTACGCCCGCTATAAACTGTATATGATGGAGATGCGTGAGTCGGCAAAAATACTCTATCAGGTTATGGATATGTATGCCGATACGTCTACAGAGTTAATGGCGCATGCGCCGCAGTATATTTCGGCACCGAAACTTGATATTATGACGCAAAACTATTCGTTAATGCAGCACTTTGTGCTGGTAACACAAGGTATGCGTCCGCCGGTAGGTGAAGTGTATGTGGCGACAGAATCTCCCAAAGGAGAACTGGGCTATTATATTAACTCTCAAGGGGGACCTTATCCGTATCGCTTGAAAGTACGAGCGCCGTCATTTTGGCATACCGGAGTATTGACAGATCTGCTTCCGGGTCACTATATTCCTGATGTAGTTGCAATTATCGGTACGACGAATATTGTATTCGGCGAAGTCGATAGATAAGGGAGCGAAAAGATGAAACGTTATGATTTAAGACATTTAAAAGATAATTTTTACGACCGCATGAAAGAGATTTTAAATGAAGAGGCAACAAGTGAAGAGGTGCTCATTTTTCTCTTTGAAATCGGAGATTTTACGCCGATACAAGGCAGTGCAGATATTGTAAAAGAGGCAGGGTATGAATTGATGAACTCTTTAAAATTCAATGAGGTCGATTGGACCATTGTTGTTAAAAAATAGTCGAGGAACAGAAGGTGAGTAAAGTCTATTTTTCCACATGGAGAGGTGAAGCGATCAATAATCTCGACAAACCTGAAGATGCGTGGGAAGAGTCAGCATACAAACTACCGCAACAGTATAATGAACATGCCGAATCGAAAGCATTTATCGGCTGGGACGGTGTCGCACTGTTTTGCAAAGATGTTGATGTCGTACGTTTGGCTACCGAATATGCTGCGCAATACCAAGTCTACTCCGAAGCATGTGGCAGGTGTGCTCCGGGTCGTTGGGGAGGACGGATCCTCTATGATTTGTTAGACAAGATTGCCCGAGGCGAAGGTACTGTTGCAGATCTCGAGCATCTTAAAGAGGTCTCAAAGAGCATGCAGATGACGTCAAAGTGTGAAATCGGCAAAACCGTTCCCAATCCGCTCTTGGATCTGATGGAGCATTTTGAAAGTGATTTTATGGATTGTATTGACAACCAGAAAGCATCAAAACACTATAATAAAGAGATTAACTATATCGCCAAGATTACGGCGCCGTGTACCGATGCCTGTCCGGCACATGTCGATATTCCCGGTTATATCGAAGGGGTACGGGACTTGCGTTTTGACGACTCACTTAAAGCAACGCGTCAAACCATGCCGCTGGCGCATACATGCGGTCGTGTCTGTCCGCATCCGTGTGAAGATGAGTGTCGCAGAGCCAATTTGGATTCGCCGGTCTCTATTATGGAGTTGAAGCGTCTGGGTGCCGATTATGAAACAGATCATGAATTCCATTTCTTTCATCCGGCAGAAAAAAAACCTTCTATCGGCAAGCGGGTCTGCGTAATCGGTGCCGGTCCCGCCGGATTAACAACAGCATACTATTTGGCACTTGAAGGCATCGATGTCGATGTTTATGAAGAACTTCCGGTTCTCGGTGGTGAAGTTGCTGTCGGAGTTCCGGAATACCGAATGCCTATTGACAAATACAATAAAGATATTGAAGCTGTCAAAGACTTGGGCGTCACTTTTATTACCAATACGCGCGTCAGTGCAGATATGATGCGTCAATTTGAAAAAGAGTACGATGCCGTCATGATAGCCGTGGGAACACGCCTTTCGAAAAAAGTACGTTGTGAAAACGAACGTCCTGAAATTGAAGGTTACTGGGGTGCTATTGAGATGCTTGACCAAGTAAATCTTTGGGAGAAGTACGGTATTGGTGAAAAAGTAGATTTAACCGGTAAAACGGTTGTTTGTGTGGGTGGCGGTTTTACGTCGATGGATGTGGTGCGCTGTTCGATTCGTGCCAATGCTAAAAAAGTCATTATGATCTACCGTCGTGATGAAAAAACGATTATTCGCAACACAACCTATGAAGAGTATCATGAAGCAGTTGAAGAAGGGGTTGAGTTCATTTTCCACTCGGCGGTGAGTCGTATGAATGATGAAAACGATGTTTTGAAATCACTCGACTTTGATCGCTTTGAGCTGGTTCCCGACCCTGACGGCGGGCGTCCGCAATTGGTTAAAATTGAGGGGGGCGGTTTTAGTAAAGAGGTTGACTTTTTAATTCCTGCCGTATCGCAAAGTGCCGATCTCGATCTTCTGCCTGAAGAGTGGGAGTTGGAGATGACATCGTGGGCCACCATTTTAACAAACGGCAAAGATTACATGACCTCACGCCAAGGAATTTTCGCAGCAGGTGATTGCGAATACGGACCCATGACTATTGTCAATGCAGTCGGCCAAGCGAAGCGCGCCGCATCTGTCATTAGCCGCTATGTACAAAACGGCGGCAAGATCACATTGACCGATGATGAAATTATGGAAGATCATCTGCGAAAAATGAAAGTATATGATAAAAAAGAAAAAGTAACGGGCTGGTTGGCAGGACTGCCGCGACAGGTCAGTGAAAAATTACATGTAGATGTTCGAAAGGACAACAACAAAGAGGTGAATCTCGGATTTACACAAGAAGAGGCATTGAGTGAAGCGGATCGCTGTATGCGTTGTTATTATATTGCGATGGTAGCGCATTGAGGAGAAGCAGAATGATTACGTTTACTATAGACGGTCGCCATGTCACCGCCGCCAAAGGCGAGACCATTCTTAATGTGGCACGTCGTGAAGGCATTTACATTCCGACAATGTGTTACCTCTCAAAGACAACACCGTGTGCATCATGTCGCATGTGTGTTGTTGAAGCAGAAGGGGTGGAGGGTTTTGTTTTAAGTTGCCAAACACCGCCGACTGAGGGTCTTGTCGTGAATACTCACAGTGATTTACTGCAGGATGAACGGGTCAATATTATGCGTATGTATGATGTCAATCATCCTTTGGAGTGCGGTGTTTGCGATAAATCCGGTGAATGCGATTTACAAAATAAAACGCTGGAATTCGGTATTGATCGACAACATTTCAGCGCAAGAGACCAGATTCGGGATATTAAAGAGTGGGGACGTATTCATTATGATCCGAGTTTATGTATTTTGTGTGAAAAATGTGTTCATGTCTGTAATGAGATTATTGGTGACGATGCCATTGAGGTACAGTTTGGCGGATACAAATCGACGATTATTCCGAAAAACAGCGAACAGTTGGATTGTACGTTCTGCGGTGAATGCATTGCCGTTTGCCCGGTCGGTGCCTTGGTGAGCAGCGAATTTCAATACCGGGCCAATGCCTGGGAATTGTCACGAATTCCGGCGACATGTGCCCACTGCTCTTCGGGATGTGCTTTGGAGTATGAAGTGAAAACATCCGGAGCTGCCAGTGCCGGAGAAGAGCGTATTTTCCGCGTGAGTAATAACTTTGAGTATACCACATTGTGCGGTGCCGGACGCTTTCATTTTGATTTCGGAGCAGATATTTCTGAGGGGAGTGCGGACATTTCCGAAGCAGTTCAAGCCATCCAGGCGTGTGATGCTATTCGTTTTAGCTCTTTAATTACCAATGAAGAGGCGTTGATACTGCAGCAACTCAAAGAGCGGCTCGGCATTAAACTCTACAATGAAGAGGCACGCCATTTTCAAGAATTCATGCATGCATATGCACGAAAAAGCGGACAGCTTCACTACAGCGCTACACTGGAAGATATTAAACAGAGTGATGCCATTATTATGATCGGTTCTCGCATTAGTACGGATAACCCCGGAGTACGCTATGCCATTACGGAAGCGGCACGGCACAACGGTGCCAAAGTGAGTTATATGCACCCTTTAGAAGATGTACTGCTGCACAATACAATGACGCAGTTTGTAAAATATGAGGTCGGTACCGAAGAGGGTGTTATAGCGCTCTTGGCTCAAGAACTTCTTAAAAATGCCAATGTCAATACAGAAGATAAAGCTGTTTTAGATCAGTTGGACGAAGGATATCTAAGTGCCGAATCCAATGTAGGTGAAGAAGAGATTGCTGATATGATGGCATCGTTTTTACGTTCAAAGAAACGGACATTCATTGTAGGATCTGACGTTATTTCGCATGAGCAGCGAGAAAATATTGCCAAACTTGTCGGTCTGATTGATGCATACAGTGACTTTAAAGTTATGGTTGTTCCCAAGCATGTCAATACCTTAGGCGTATCGCTTATTTGTGATCTCGATGCCGAAGCAGGCGGAAAAAGCGTCGGTTACAATGCCCAAGGGGATTTTATTATTGCTTCATCGGGAGTGCGTCATATGAGTGTGCCGGCATTAAATCAGCAAGAGGGAACCTTTGTCTCGATCAATAAGCAGGTCTTGCCGACAAATGTTGCTTTAGGCTTCAGCGGGCACACGCTTAATGATGTCGCGTCTTGTTTAGGTCTCTCTCAAAAAGAGACGATTGACTATACCCGTCAACTACCAGAGGGCAAGGGTTTTCAACGCATTGCTTTTGACACATTGGAGAACTTTTATGATCCGCTTGGCAAAGACAGACGCGGTTATTGTCTCCAGAGTATTGCAACTAATGAGGCTGATTCGGTGCTTAATGATGTTGAAGAATTGCCGGAATTTAACGGAACGGTAGTCTATCACTGCAATCCGGTGTTACAGTTTAACAGCTATACGGCAAGCGGTGCCGATGAAGAAGAGCGCGCTTTAATTGGATCGCCGCAATTTGCAATTGCAGCGAAAATCAGTGATGGCGACAGCGTTGAGATGACGTTGGGCCAGCATGTGATAAGACGTTATTTTAGAGTTGACAATACATTAAAAGGAACCGTAGCACTAAACCCGACGTTCGACCTTCCCTTGGGAGCGTTTGACGGACAGTACCGGTTTGAAAAGGTAAAAATTATGAAGGTAGGTAGTTGAAAATGAGTATGATAACAATTACTATTGACGGTCAAAAGATAGAGACGCAAGAGGGAGAATTTATACTCAATGCCGCACGGGCAAACAGTATTTTTATTCCGGCAATCTGTTATTTGACCCGATGTAGTCCGACACTGGCATGTCGTATCTGTCTTGTTGAGGCTGACGGTAAACAAGTGTACGCCTGTAACGCCAAAGCAAAAGCGGGCATGGAAATTACTACATCTACGGACACAATAGAGCAGGAACGTCGCTCTATTATGGAAGTTTATGATGTAAATCATCCGTTGCAGTGTGGTGTGTGTGATCAATCCGGAGAGTGTGAACTTCAGAACTATACACTTGAACTTGGTGTTGACTCGCAATCTTACGCCATTAAGGATGTTGAGCGTGCTGCAATCGACTGGGGCCATATTCATTACGATCCGGGTCTGTGTATTGTCTGTGAGCGTTGTGTGACTGTCTGTAAAGATATGATCGGCGATACATCGTTAAAGACTGTACCGCGAGGTTCAGATCCATTGGATGCAAGCTATAAAGAGAGTATGCCAAAAGATGCTTATGCCATGTGGAACAAGCTCAACAAGTCAGTAATCGGTTTGACATCGGGTGAAGCGATGCTCGATTGTACCAGCTGCGGTGAATGTGCAGCGGTCTGTCCGGTCGGTGCTTTGGTGGATACGGAGTTTATGTACAAATCCAATGCATGGGAATTACGACAAATTCCGGCAACCTGCGGTCACTGTAGTGCCGGATGTCAAATCTCATACGATGTTAAGCATGAAAGTATTGAAAACAGCAGAGAAAAAATTTATCGTGTGATGAACGAGTGGAATTATGTATCGCTGTGTGGTGCGGGACGCTATGGATTTGATTATGAAAACCGTGATGTCAACAAAGACGAGGCGGCATTTACGAAAGCACTTGAAGCATTTCAAAAAGCCGATACAATCCGGTTCACCTCGACTATTACCAACGAAGAAGCGTTCATGCTGCAACGTCTTAAAGAGGAGCGTGGCTATCGTTTAATTAACCATGAGGCCAGAACGTTTCAGAACTTTTTACGGGAATACAGTGCTATAAGCGGTACGGCGCTTTACGGCAGTGATCTGAAAGAGACACACGATGCCAATTTTGTTGTCTCGGTAGGCACGGCACTTAAAAGCGACAATCCCAATGCACGCTATGCATTCAATAACTCCATGAAGATGAATAAAGGAGCCGGACTCTATTTCCATCCGGTACCTGATCCGGTCATTGAGGGATTGGGTAAAAATGTGATGAGTATTAATCATGCGCCACTTCAAGAAGAGGTGGTTCTCTACCTTATTTTGGATCTTTTCGCCGATAAAGAGCAGCTACCTGAAGCAATTACAACATACTTAGAGCGTTTTCACGGCACCAAAACGGTCACGGTTACCGAGACAATAAAAGAAGAGGTTGTCGAAAGCGTTGCAAAAATTGTTGTTGACGAAGAGAGCGGTGAAGAGAAAGAGATTGTTGAAGAGGTCAAAAAAACCGTCAGCAAAAAAGTAGAGAAAGAGGTTGAAGTTCAGAGTAATGCCCTGCTTGAGATGCTGGGGGCTCCGGAAAACTTTAACGATGCGTTGAGCAAATACTTGAAAAAAGCCGATACATTCTCGTTAATTATCGGTCCGGATTGCTATACGCATCCGAATGCAAAGAATATTGCCCGTTTGTGCGCACTTATTGAGAAATACAGCGCGTTTAAATTGGTAATGATTCCTACGTTGACCAATACGTTGGGGGTTTCACTGATTTGTGATTTGGATGAAGAGGCGGGAAGTTATGCCATTGGCTACAATGCTCCCGGAGATTTCACACTTTCGGCATTGGGTGAAGGTGACTTGGATATGCCGGCATTAAATCAGCAAGAAGGAACGTTGACAAGTATTAACAAGCGTGTCAATCCGACCAATGCCGCCTTGGATTATGAGGGGTATGAGCTCAATGATCTGTGTAACGCCTTGGGGCTGGAGAGTGAGTTGACAGTAGATTATACCCAACGGCTTCCGATTGAGAAAGGGTTTCAAGCTCAGAAGTTTGATGATTTACCTAATCACTACACCAACGAGGGCGTTGAAGTGAGAGGTTACCTTTTAGAAAACAGAGGTGTAAAAACAGACAATGACGAACGTGTTGATGCGATCAATACCGATTTGGCACTCAAAGAGGGATCGATTGTCTATCTTGTCAATCCGGTACGCCAGTTTACCGCGTTTACCAATAAGACAGAGCAGCTGCATACAGACGGCGGTCTGTATATGAGCGAGACCTATTTGAATGAGAGTGACTTTAATGAAGGAGATACCGTAACGGTGTCGACATCGTTAGGGGAGCTTACGGTGACCATTATCAGTGACAACAAGATTGACGGTGCAATAGCATGTCTTCCGACGTTTGACAACAACATAAATTCCGAAGCCTTGTTTAGCGCATACCGCTTTACTTCAGCTTCTATAAAAAAGGTGTGATAGATGGATGTAGCATTTATTATTGAGACAATTATTAAAATTGTCGTACTGTTGCTGGTTTTTTCAGCTTTGGCAGGCTTTGGTACGTACTTCGAGCGTAAAGTATTGGCGTTTATGCAACGCCGTTTGGGACCCATGCATGTGGGACCGTACGGATTGTTACAAATTGCAGCCGATGGGGTAAAACTCTTTACAAAAGAGGATATCATTCCGCAAAATGTAGTCGCACCTATTTTTAAAATTGCACCGGTCATTACGGCTGCAACTGCATTTATGGCAGCGGCAGCCATTCCGTTCTTACCGGAGTTTACCCTTTTTGGATACACCGTACGGCCTATTATTGCCGATGTTAATATTGGTGTGCTTTATGTGGTTGGGGTTATGGCTATTGGACTTTACGGCCCGCTCTTGGGGGGTATGGCATCTGCAAACAAATGGTCGCTTATCTCAGCGGCACGTGCGGCATCCGTTTTTATCTCTTATGAGGTGGTAACAGGTCTGGCTCTACTTTCGCCAATTATGCTGGTCGGGTCGCTCTCTTTGATAGATATGAACAACTATCAAAGTGACAGCTGGATGGTCTGGTCGCAACCGGTTGCTTTTGTACTGTTTGTCATTGCAGCTTTTGCTGAAACCGGTCGGACCCCGTTTCACCTCATTGCTAACGATCATGAGATTATTGACGGCTTCGGTACGGAGTATTCGGGAATGCGATGGGGACTGTTTTTTATTGGTGAGTATGCCAATATGTTCTTCATCTCTTTTTTAACGGCACTTATCTTTTTGGGTGGTTTTGGTGACGGTAGTTTCTTGGGGGCCTTGGCACTGCTGGGAAAAGTGGCATTTTTGTTCTTTTTCTTTTTGTGGACACGTGCCGCATGGCCGGATGTCAGACCGGATCAACTGATGTGGTTGTGCTGGAAAGTATTGATGCCGATTGCTATTCTTAACATAGTCGTCACCGGCTTTGTAGTAATGTTTAAGGGGTAATGATGAGTATGGAACAATTTCAAGACAGAAATGTCGGTAAACAAAACTACTTTACAGTAGATATTGAAGATTATCCGGTTACGGGAATGGATAAATTTCGACGGGTTGCCAAACGTACGTTTCGAGGAGAGTTGTTTGTCGGACTTTGGGTGGTGTTGCGTGAGATGTTTAAGTTTGATATTCATACCGTGCAGTACCCCAAAGAGAAGCTCCCTATTGGGCCGCGCTATCGAGCCATTCACCAGATGCAGCGTCTGTGGGAGTCGGGAACAGAGCGTTGTATCGGTTGCGGCCTTTGTGAAAAGATCTGTATCTCTGATTGTATTCGAATGGATACGCGCATTGATGAAAACAGCCGTAAAGAGGTAACGGAATACAGCATTAATCTAGGGCGCTGTATTTTTTGCGGTTACTGTGCTGAGGTATGCCCCGAATTGGCTATTGTCCATGGGGGAGAATATGAAAATGCTTCGGAACAGCGGGCACACTTTACGCTTTATGAAGACATGTTAACCCCGGTCGATGAAGCCATTTCAGGAAAGCAAAAAGAGTTTCCAGGCTTTGGTGCCATTACACCCTATGAAGACGAGCGCGTTAAAAAAACGCCGCTTGCATATTAAGGAGTTGAGATGTTTGAAGCAATAGCTTTTTATCTGTTTGCTTTTTTGACCATTGCGATGTTCTATATCACGGTGATGTCAAAACATGCACTGTATTCGATGACGGCGTTGGCGGCAGGAATGATTTTTATTTCAGCATTCTTTTTTATTTTGGGTGCTGATTTCCTTGGTGCGGTACAGATTATTGTCTACTCCGGTGCCGTCATGGCATTGTACGCTTTTGGTATGATGTTTTTTGACTCCACTCGGGAACTCAAAGAGAAAACAACCCCTTCGCTATTGGTTTTTGGACTTGGCGGTATGGCAGCGTTAATGACGGTCATTATTGTGGCGGCTCCGATTGTGTCGGACAACATCGCTGCCGCCTACCCGATTGTTGAGGGTGTCGGAAATACTCAGGCGGTGGGTATGGTGCTTTTCACCAAATACCTCATTCCGTTTGAAGTTGCCGCTGTGATGTTGCTGGTTGCAATGATTTCAGGAATTGTTCTTGCCGGTAAGAAGATGGATATTTCACTCACTTTAGTAGAAGATGATGAGATACCGCAGCACGACAAAGAAAAAGAAAAGGCAGAGTCATGATGGAAATAGGTCTGAATCACTATCTCGTACTTTCAACAATTTTATTTGCTATTGGGCTATTGGGTATCATGCGTCGTCGAAACCTCCTGATGCTCTTTTTTGCAACGGAAATTTTGTTGAACTCGGTCAATATTGCATTTGCTGCAATATCACACTTTTACGGTGACCTTAGCGGCCAGATGTTTGCATTTTTTGTAATTGCCATTGCGGCATCTGAGGTTGCCGTAGGTCTGGGTCTGCTGGTCGTTTGGTTTAAACGTAGCGGATCGATTGATCTTGAAACTTTAAAATCGATGCGAGGATAGTAGAATGGAAATGTATTTATATATAGCACTCTTTGCACCGTTGGCAGGCTCACTCTTTGCGGCTCTTTTTAGTGCCAGTCCAAAAACATTGATTGCCGGTATTGTCCCTTCAGCATTGCTGTTTGTTTCGTTTTTAAGCAGCTTGGTGCTGTTGGTATATGTCATGGGCGGTGAGACGGTTCATGTTGAGATGATGACGTGGATGGCAACCGGTGATCTCTATATCCCTTACGGATTTTTAGTCGATCAGGTCAGTGCAACGATGATGATGGTGGTAACCATTGTGTCAACCATTGTGCATATCTACTCTATCGGTTATATGGATCATGACAAAAGCTTTAACCGTTTCTTTGCATGGCTTTCGGCTTTTGTCTTCTCTATGATGATTTTGGTCATGAGCGATAACTTTGCCGGGCTTTTCATTGGTTGGGAAGGCGTTGGATTGTGTTCTTGGGCTCTGATTGGGTTTTGGTACCATAAAGAGTCGGCAACATGGGCGGCGAATGAAGCTTTTATAATGAACCGTATTGCCGACTTGGGCATGCTGATTGGCATTTTCCTAATTTACTGGAATACCGGATCGCTTCAGTATGATAAAGTATTTGCAGCAATGAGCCATGTCGATATTGCCATTGTCAGCACGATCGGAATTTTTCTGTTTATCGGTGCTATGGGGAAATCCGCACAGTTTCCGCTGCATACGTGGCTTGCTGATGCAATGGAAGGGCCCACGCCGGTTTCGGCGCTGATTCATGCGGCAACCATGGTAACGGCAGGTGTCTATTTGGTAGTGCGTGCCAATCCGATTTATGATCTGATTCCCGATGTCGGATATTTTATTGCGTGTCTGGGTGCGTTTGTTGCGATGTTTGCGGCATCTATGGCACTGGTCAATCGTGACATGAAACGTATTATTGCCTACTCAACACTGTCACAGCTGGGGTATATGTTCGTAGCCGCCGGTTTGGGTGCGTATTGGGTGGCACTGTTTCATCTTATGGCCCACGCATTCTTTAAAGCACTGCTCTTTTTGGGTGCAGGAAATGTGATGCATGCGATGAATGATGAGCTCGATCCGTTTAAAATGGGAGGGTTGCGTCATACGATGAAAGGCACCTTTATTATGATGACGTTAGCGTCGGTTGCGTTGGCGGGAATTTTCCCGTTGGCGGGCTTCTTTTCCAAAGATCTTATTTTAGAAGTTGCCTTTATTGAAAATCACTATATTCTCTATACCGTGTTGTTACTGACGGCAGGAATGACAGCTTTTTACTCTTTCCGCTTGGTAGCATTGATTTTTCATGGCGAAGAGCGTTACAAACTCTTTGGTTTTCATCCGCATGAGGCATACAAATATATGCTCATAGCCATGTCGCCGTTAGCATTGTTGGCGGTTATAGCCGGAGCCTTTAAGATGACCTATTTTGAGATGGTTACAAAAGTGCTTCCGATGACGGAGTATCATGTACACAATCCAATTGTTTACTGGATCATGACCATTGGAACGCAGCTGTTTGTGATTGCGTGTATTTTGTATGCGTATCGAAAATATGAAGTAGCCAAAGAAGATAAAAAGATGGAAGAAAACATCGGTTACAAAATTTTGTGGAATCAGTATTATATTCCCCATTTCTATGAAGAGTATATCTCCAAACCGTATCGGGAACTCTCGCGTATTTTCTGGAAAGATATTGATATGAAAGTGGTCGATGCAACGGTTGATATGGTAGCGAATGTATTTTATAAAACCGGTGAAAAAACGCGTGGAATGCAAGACGGTAACTTGTCGAGTATGTTACAGTTGATGGTAGTTGGTTTAGTGGCGATGTTGGCACTAGCAGCAGTATACAGCATAGCTACAGTGCTAGTAGCGGGTTAAGGAGAGTCGATAATGGATAGTATTTTAACAATATTAATATTTTTCCCAGCCGTAGCAGGTGTGCTCGGATTTGTGGTTCACAAAGATAGCATTCGTGCGTACGGGATTAGTGTTGCAGCCATTGAGTTCGCCTTATCGCTGGTGTTGTGGATGGGGTATGACCCCAATGTCTCCGGTATGCAGTTTATGGAATCTATTCCGCTTATTCCCGAGTTTGGTATTAGTTATCTCTTGGGAGTTGACGGTATTTCGCTTTTTATTATTGTGATGGCATCGTTTTTTACGATGATCGGTATTGCCACACTGGGTGAGACGAAGCGTATTAAAGACATGATTATTACCCTGCTGTTTTTACAGATGACAATGATTGGTGTTTTTGCCTCACTCGATGCGATTTTATTCTATGTCTTTTGGGAACTTTCACTGGTACCGATGTTATATATTATCGGGGCATGGGGCGGACCGCTTCGAATCTATGCGTCGGTCAAGTTCTTTTTATATACCTTTACCGGATCATTAGTCATGTTGGTCGGTATGCTGTTTATGGCATATTTCTATCAGCAGGCTACGGGAGTCTGGAGTTTTTCACTCTTGGAATGGTATCGTCTGATTTTGCCTGAGAACTATCAGCTGTGGCTTTTTGCGGCATTCTTTTTCGGTTTTGCCATTAAAGTACCGATGTTTCCGTTTCATACGTGGTTACCGTATGCACACGGGCAAGCGCCTACCATAGGTTCGGTACTGCTTGCTGCCGTACTTCTTAAAATGGGTACGTATGCTTTTGTACGGTTCTCTTTGCCGCTGTTTCCGGATGCTTCGGTTTTTTTCATGATGCCGATTGCGGTGCTTGCCATTATTATGATTATTTATACGGCAATGGTGGCGTATGCTCAAGAAGATCTTAAACAGGTTATTGCATACAGTTCCGTATCGCATATGGGTGTGATTATTTTAGGTACGTTCGCATTGAATGTTGAAGGTATTGCAGGTTCCGTCTTTTTAATGATTGGTCACGGAATAGTTTCGGGAGCACTTTTTTATCTTGTCGGTGTCATATATGATCGGCGTCATACGAAGATGATGCGTGAGTTTGGAGGACTGGCTTCGGTGATGCCGCGTTATGCGACGATTTTCGGCATTATGGTGATGGCTTCGGTCGGACTGCCTTTAACCATTAACTTTGTCGGTGAATTTTTAAGTTTGCTCGGCTTTTACAAACAGTCACACATCATGACGCTACTGGCAGGTATTGCAATTATTGTCGGTGCTATTTATATGTTGGCTGCGTATAAAAAAGTATTTTTTGGAGAGGTGACAAAAGAGGAGAATAAAAAGCTTCCTGATGTCAATAAACGCGAGATGTTTGCGCTGATACCGTTAACCGTTATTGCGCTTTGGTTGGGTATCTACCCCAAACCGATTTTAGAACCTATTAGTAATTCAACAGAATCTATTGTTCAGTTAATGCATGATAAAGCGATTACGCAAGAAGCGAAAGAGCGAATTCCAAACTTAGTCGATGAGATGAGTATCTCAAGAACTTCTACGCAGGAGGCCCACTAATGTTAGAGCCAGTCAATATTTCATTAGAGTCGTTAAATCTTTCGACACTCACGCCGATGCTCATACCGATCATCGGTGCATTGGTCATTTTGTGTATCGATCTTATTAAAGGCGGTTTGAACAAATCACTCTATGTGATGCTCAGTCTGCTGTTTTTACTGATGGACTTCGGCAGCTTAGTCGATTTTGCACAGCTGTTTTCAGAAAACGGCACGATGATGGGCTTTTTTGATGTCATGCTGATTGATGGATTGGCAATTATCGGACAACTCATTATTGTTGTCTCTTCGATGCTGTTCATTCCCTTGTCACTGACGTCAAAACGGTTTCATGAATACTCTTATCCGGAATTTTACGCACTCTTTTTGTTTATGATTGCCGGATTCCAGTTTATGGTAGCAACCGATAATCTGATTCTTATTTTTGTCGGTTTGGAGTTGGCATCATTAGCGCTTTATACGCTCATTGCACTGCACAACCGCAACAAGTCGTTTGAAGCAGCCATTAAGTACTTTACCATGGGTGCTTTGGCGGCCGGCTTTTTCTCATTTGGAGCGATGATCCTTTATGCCTTGACCGGTTCTATTGAGATCAATCAAATCTCGGCGGTATTGGCAGCTGACGAATACAGTAATATTGGATTTGTATTGGTGGCAGTAACCTTTCTGTTGGCATCGTTTGGGTTTAAACTCTCACTCATTCCGTTTCATGCATGGACACCCGATGTTTATGAAGGCTCTTCGGCAGCACTGGCGGGATACATGTCGGTTGTTCCGAAAATTGCCGCATTTGTTGTTGCTATGCGCCTGTTTGAGTTTTTGGTACACAGTAATGTCGTATGGCTAGAGACCATATTGTATGTTTTGGTGGTGCTGACAATGACTCTGGCCAATATCTGGGCACTGGTACAAAGTGACGTGAAACGTATGTTGGCCTACAGTTCCATATCGCATGCGGGTTTTGTGATGGCAGCCATTTTAATTGGAACCACTCAAGCAAACAGTGCGCTCTTTTTGTATTGGGTACTGTTTGCATTTTCGAACTTAGGTGCGTTTGCCATGTTGTGGGTCAATCGTCAAAAAGTACTTGTTGCAGGACAGGATTCTGACCATCCGTTTGAAAAATTTGCCGGTTTGGTACGAACCATGCCAACAGCTGCTGCCATTATGGGACTGTTTATGCTCTCATTGGCAGGCTTGCCTCCTTTTGGTGTGTTTTGGGGTAAAATGTATATGATTGCTTCGGCAGTCAGTGGCGGCTATACTGTTTTGGCGCTTATCATGGCGCTTAATTCTGCGATTGCCGCTTATTACTATTTAAAACTGATTGTATTTATGTTTATGAAAGAGCCGGTTTATGATACCGACAAAGCCATTCATATGGTCAATGCTTCCATGCCGCTGAAGAGTATTATCGGTTTTGCAACTGTCTTTACGATTTTTTCGGTACTTTTTGTCAGTCCGCTTATGGAATTTATTACGGCATTAGTGTACAATAGCGGATATTAAATTCCATGTAAAGGGGGTAAGCAGTGTTGATACGGCGATGCTTGCTCCTACTCGTTACCTTTTACAGTACAATCTCTGCTCTGACTGTGAGTATCCAAACGGGCAAAGAATCACAGCATCATTTTAGTGTGATGCACCTACGAGACTCCCTGTTGTTTTCGTGTCACGCCAATAAAGACAGTTTTGGTGTCACGACAGAAATTACATGTATTTTTGATCAGATACCGTCTCAAAACATTGGTGAATTAAACAATAATTTTTTTCATGTTACCACTGTTATTGATAATCAAAAGTTTATAATCCGCATTACGCCGTATAAAAAGATGGATCTGTTCCCCATACTTTTTGACTTGCAAAAAGATACGGAGCTGTTTTATGTTGAGAGCAATACCTCCAGGCATTGGAGTATTGTCGGCTATGATGAGGTCAATCCTTTTGCCGGTAAAGAGTCTTTTAGTGATACAGCCATCAATTTGCCCGTAACTTTTCCTCGCAAAAGCTTACCTTTTGTCGGTGGCTTGGACATTGAAGGCAACCCTATTGAAATGCAGTCTATTAATGATGTGTCGGAATTTATTAAAATTAAAGAGTATTATAAAAAGAAGCAGTACGATACGGCGTTAGAACATATTCTCCAGATGCAAGAGCGCTATCCTCACAGTGTCTTTAAAAGCGAATTGGCACTTTACAAGATACGAACACTCTACAAGCTCAATGAGTTTGATGCGATGTTGGAGGCCTCTAAAAAATTTATACGCGAATTTTCGTCCGATCAAAATATTGCTGAAGTCTTGGTCTATACGGCACATGCTTACAGTAAACTGGGGATGTTCAGCGATGCAGACTATTTTTACGATCATCTGTTCAATGAACATGCCGCGAGTTACTTCTCTTATTTGGGTTATGTCTATAAAGCAGATCAGCTTGCCGAGTCGGGAAGTTGGAAAAAAGCACTCAACTTCTATGCCAAAGTACTTAATGAGACGGATAATGTCGCATTGGCTTCACGAGCAGCATTTAAGCTGGCGCAATACTACCTTAACCATGCAAAACGTCAAAAAGCCATACGCTATTTGGATAAAATTTTAGAGGGTAACCCCGGCT
The DNA here is from genome assembly GCA_026988515.1 of Helicobacteraceae bacterium. Taxonomy (GTDB): domain Bacteria; phylum Campylobacterota; class Campylobacteria; order Campylobacterales; family Sulfurimonadaceae; genus QNZR01. The sequence continues at coordinate 24,925 of JALSLA010000003.1, forward strand.
ATTTTGCTAACCATTTTGATGCCTCTTATGATATGGCGATGGCCCTTACCGATCACGGCAACTACAAGATGGCAGCAGCCATTGCCGGTGCATTACTCGAGGGGATGACACCGCGGCACGAACGTTATGAAGAGGTGTTGAAAAATCGGGGGATCTGGTTAGCGCGTGCTCACGACAAAGAGTCGGCAATAGAGAGTTTTGACCGCTATTTAAAAACATTTAAATTTGGACAATATGTCGATGAGGTCAAGCGGGAAAAAGATGCGCTTTTCTTTGATTTGGGTGATGAGAACATGAGTGCGGCACTGAACGCCTATGACCGTATTATAGAGCGTTATCCTGATGATGCCATTGCTCAAAAGGCGCTCTATAAAAAAGCCAAACTGCTTTATGACCATAAAGCATATGCTCAGGTGGTGGGCCTTCAAGAGGCACTCTTGGCATTGGATTCGCAGGAATATGATGTGCAACCGCTTATAGACGGTGCCGTATCGGCATTGATGCAAGAGCATCTCAACCGCGGCGAATGCAAAGAGGCCGTGAGGATGTCGCAGCAGTATGATATTACACTGCCGGATGCATGGGATCAGAAGATCTATTTTTGTGCGGATGAGGCAGGAGATTATCGGTTGGCAAAAAAAATAGCAGCAAAATATCTTAAAAGTAAAACGATACCGCAGCGACTCGAGTGGTTGTACTACTACATTAGTGCCGATTTTAAATTGGGAAATTATACCGATGTTCTGGATGCTTCCAAAGAGCTGATAACGCTCATGACGCTTGAAAAAAGTACAAAATATTACTCTGTTTATCGCATTGACTTTGATGCCAATGAGCGTCTAAACAACGGTGAAGGCATGATACAATCCATGAACAACATTGAGAAAGTGTTTGGTTTGGACTTTGATGATATTGACCGCTACGCGCAGATGGTAGCCCTGGGGAATCGGAACAGTGATGATGTGATGGTTGAAAATTATGCCAAAAAAGTCATCTATTTGCAGCAGAAGCGCTCATCGTATGCGCAAACACCCTATATTGAATTTTCTTTAGCCGATGCTCTGGTAAAGCTCAATAAGCCCAATGAAGCCATTGAGATACTTAAAAGTCTGGATGAGAGAGATATCGGTTCAGAAAAACGTGCACGGCAAAAGTATCTACTGGGTTCGCTGTTGCAAAAACGTGCCAAAACAGCGGCGGCAAAAGAGGCATACAAACAGAGTATAGAAGCCGACAAAGAGTCGGCTTGGGGACGTTTGGCACAAGATGCACTCAATTTAATGTCGTAA
>JALSLA010000004.1 GCA_026988515.1 Helicobacteraceae bacterium
TATAGAGAATAACATCGCCGACAATATCTGCCTGACCATAGCGCGGCGTACTCAGGCTGCTGAGCACCAGAGTGTCGTTGTCATCATCACTGTCGTTATTTAAGACGTTTAGGGTGATGGCGGTATTGTCGTACGTCGATGCCGTATCGTCATGGGCAACGGGCAGGTCGTTTACAGCTTCTATGGTAAGGGAGACGGTAATATATTGGGTGAGCGTGCCGTCACTCAGTGCAATTTGAAACGTGTCGGTACCAACATAATTGCGATGCGGTACATAGGTGACTTCCGGCGTGTTTCCGGTACTCGCAATAAATGCATTACCGTGTCTGGCAGCAGTGCTGATGGACCAATACAAGGTATCGCCGTCAACATCGGTAGCACTGAGCAGGGTTGAAAAAGGCAAGGGAACGGCATCTTCACTCATGACGACGTCAATAAGCGTACCTTGAGTAACTGCCGGTGCATCATTTTCTGCGGTAACGGTGATGGTGATCGTAGCGGTGGCTTCTGCTCCGTTGGCATCGGCCACTGTATAGGAAAAACGATCGGTACCGTTGAAATTTGCATCAGGAGTGTAGGAAAATGCGCCGTCGCTATTTGTTGTGTTCAGTGTGCCGTGAAGCGGAGAAGACCATGAATTTACATGTAAAAAGTCACCGTCTGCATCACTGTCTGCAAGGGCGTCGCTAATGACATTTCCTTGTAGCGGCGCATCTTCTGCGACGGTATAATTATTGTCAGTAGCCATAGGCGGATTGTTGTAGATATTGAGATGAAGAATCGGCGAATGCAGTGATTCATGAGTTGTGTTGGCATCGGTATAGGTAATATGATGCATGCCTAAAGGCAGAAGGTCGGCCTGTACTGCAACGGTGGCGGGCGTATCGCAGACGTGGGTGGCAATTTGCGTATTGTCGAACGGACGGTTGCTGTAAAGAGTCAGTCTGTTACCCGTACGCATACACTCAAGATTAAAGATCGGTCTTCGGTCACTCGTGTTATCATCGTTGTTTGCAATGCCTAAATCAGATGCTGCCTGCAGGTCGGGAGCGAGATCCGGCGTGATAGGGCGGCAATCTCTGCCCCCGTCGGTAATTTGCCATCCGTAGGTGTCAATGAGTGTGCTGCGTGCCGTCTCACCGCTGCAATAGGTAGCGTTACCGCCGTGAAATACGACACCGTGTTGAACATTTTGGATGCTGAATGCATGAAGCATCGCATCATAACGAGGTGTGGTCAGCGTGACATCGGTCAACATTGAGGTCATATTGGTAACATTGGCAATATTCCATGCCGTGGCATCGGGGTGGGATGCGGTTGCTTTGTAAAACATATACTGCATACGTGTGACATTTGAGGTATCCCAGCTTGCGGTATCGGGATTTGCAGCAGTCGCCCATGCAAAGAGATAACGCATATCGCTTACGGCAGCAGTGTTCCAGTTGCGGGTATCAGGTGCCGCTAAAAGTGCTTTGTAGAACATGTAGGAAAGATCACGGACATTTGAGAGATTCCAGCGGGCAGTGTCGGGATTGGCCAGTGGCGCATCACGAAACATTAATGCCATGTCGGTCACGGCAGCAGTGTTCCAGTTGTGCGTATCGGGTGCAGCCAGTAGTGCACCGCGAAACATGGAACGCATAGTGGTGACGTTACCGGTATTCCAGTTTGCAGTATCGGGATTCGCTGATTTGGCAAGATAAAACATATAGGACATATTGGTGACTGATGCCGTATTCCAGTGTGTTGTATTGGGTTTGGCATTATCGGTTCGTGCAAACATATAGCGCATGTTGGTGACGGAAGAGGTGTCCCAATAGGTTGTATTGGGGTCGGCATGTGTTGCTCTGTAAAACATATACTGCATATCGGTGACGGCAGAAAAGTCCGGTGTGTCCGTAGCGGGCACATTCAGGTTTTTGGCACCGTAAAAAGCACGTCCCATACTTTTCCACTGAATGCTTCCCCACTGATCAACCGAAAGAATTTTCTCTTTGTCGCCGCTGTTGTTGAAATAGATTCGCGGAAAGGCTCCCTTAATACGAATCGTATAGGTTCCCGCAATGCCAAAATCATGCGTGATGCTTCCGTGATGAACGGTATTTTCTTCGCTGTCGAGAAAATCGCCGTCATTATTCCAGTCAACCTGATAGGCATAGCCCAAGCCCGCAGTCGGAATGGTAATTGAGGTATTGTTAGATGTTCCGGGATTGTCTGTTTTCCATGTGGTCACGAAATGATCACGCAGTGCGGCACACAGAGATGTAGAGAAGACAACAACAAAAACAACGATAAATAATTGCAAGACAGAGAACCTTTTCGTACTGGCAATATTGATGCTAATCTCTTACTTCATATTATAGCATCTTGTATAGGGACACGGTAGCAAGTAGTATTCCATTTAATATTTACATGTATAATCCGGGGTATGAAAGCACTGTATACTTTTTTATTGTTTACGATCTCTTTGTTAGCGTGTACCGGAGATTGCCTAACCTGTCATCCGGCACTGTTGCCGACCATTAACGAGGATTTACGGCATAAGCCGATGCTGACATGCATTAACTGTCACAGTGCCAATCCCAGTTCAATGGCAGAGTGCGGCAGTGACTGTTTCGGATGCCATCCCATGGAAAAAATCAATAAACCCAATATTCGAGAGCATGATGTTATTCAGCAGTGCCGTGACTGTCACATGAAGATGAAACAAGAGCTTCTGGATTTGGTGTCGCCGTCGGGGCAGTCTCGTGCACAGCCGCCGTTAAAAGATTTTCTGTTTGATGGAAATTAAGCGTAAAGCAGTGTTGTTTCGGTATCGAATATCTGGAGTACTTCTTCAAGGAACCGTTGCGCCTCTTGCAAAATGTTTTCAAAAGATTCAATGGATGAGAGAGCAGTGTCAAAGGCGTTGACAATTTCACGTTTTGTATAATTTTGATGATTTTGGCTTTGAGTCTTTACCGGAGAAAAGAGATTGTCTAAAGTTTGAGTGAGGGAGAATAGAGGGGTCGTTTGTTTCGCATCTGCGAGTTCACTCATAAAAGTATCAATAAAAGGTTGTGCTATGGATATTAAAGCATCAATCTCTTTTCGGTCTTGGGTATCGATCCCGTTGCTTTCGACATGAAATTGAAACGATTGCATGGAACTAAAAGAGAAGCGGGTGTTGCGTCCTTGTTCACTGCGCTCTTGTTGCATAGAGAGACGCTGTTCCTTGGAGAAGTCAAGGGAAATGGTGTCGCCACTGCTTGTATACATTTGAATACGTAACGCACTAGAATGATAGGCTTGAAGAGATGAACTTATCATAATACAAACTCCTTATAGCAGTGGCTTGACTTCTATATCGACCGAAAAAAATATTTTTAAATAAAAAATAGTAAAATTATTCCTGAGTAAAATGACAGTCGCTATTGGAGTAGGGGCAGTGTTTGGTTATATTCATCGAAAATTTCTCTTCAATAATACCCTCTTTTTTACGTTCAATATGGCGTATGGCTGCCCGAAAAGCGGTCAAAACCATGTTGGCACTGTCTTGATGTTCGGTAGAGATACGTTGCACCCGTTCTTCTTCAGGTTTACTCATGTCGATTGCGGGTGTTTCAATGGCGGCATAGGAGGCTTGCAGGTCACGTTCGAGTTTTTCGACTTCTGCAAGGGCATTGCTGAGAGTGTCTTCTTTAATCATTTCGGTCAACATGGAGCCTAATGTAATGGTATCTTGAGAACTGTTGGTAGCAAATCGGACATCTTCAATAATGGTACCGTTGTGATTAAGGTAGATAATGACATAAGCCTGTGTGGCATTGTCAACACCGACACCGATACCATCGGCATCTTCAAGTACGCCATAGTTTTGAGGATTCATCAGGTGTGAAGCAATCTCTTGAGAATAGTCTTCGTGTGCGGTCATGGTTGTATCCTTATTGCGCAAGTTAAAGTGAATTGTATCATAAAAGTTGAAACGTTACCTCGGAACAAACAGAACACCCTGCTCCACTAAAAACTAAATTTCAAGAGTTGGGTATTTTAAGTTTTTTCTAAGGGGGGGGGATATAATATCATCGTCGTAAGTTGCAATTTACAGATATTTCAAATAAGAGGAGATTTCATGAAAAAGTTATTTATCATGATGTTTGGTTTACTGTTTGTTGCTTCGGCAACTTTTGCCTCACCTAGTGCAAAGGGTGATATGATTACAATGAGCAAAGCTGATAGCCAAGTTTTGTTTGGTGACAGCAGTGTAAATGTTGTTGCTTTGGGTAGTGATGAGATGAAGGCTACTGAGGGTGAGTGGATTCGTATTGCGATATGGGCTGTAGATAGTGGATATCAAACATATAAAGCGTGGAGTCATTCAAGCAGATTTTGGTATCCTATATCATTGGGTTGGGGCGCATCTGACGCTTATTAAAAGCAAGCAAGTTCCTTTTTAGAGGGACTTGTATTAAAATAGAAAAGAATGTTGCAAATTATAATGGATGATTTTTTTAAACTTTTATTACAGTTTTTTATTTCACCTGGTCTACCAGAGGAAAAGGATAAAAAAGGGATTAAAATATTTTTATATATAGTTCTTTTATTATTTTTAGTAAATATCACATTTTATATAGGGCACCTCTAAAAACCTCTTTTCCAAAAGTCTAAATCGTCCCTAACACTTTTTCAAATTTCTATTTTCAAGATTTCCACCATTTAGGTTGAAACATTGAGTAAATCTTCATCAAAAGCAGTGAA
>JALSLA010000005.1 GCA_026988515.1 Helicobacteraceae bacterium
CTCGCTGTTTTCTAGCGGCAGCACCGTAATACGTTGAATGGAAGCATCGTCTTTAGCGTCAAGACGCTCGACGATTGGACGCAAAATACGAATATTTTTCTTCGATGCCATCAAGATAATAGAGTTGGTCGCATCATCGCTTAAGACATCCACCTTGTTAGAAGCCACTTTTTGGTTAATAACACTTTTGGCAATACTGGAAACGGAGGTTGCAATACGCGAGGCCTTGGCATTTTTCAGAATTATAAACTCCACTTCCCTTCGGCCGTGTGCTTTGGCTTCGACTTTTTGGATCACTTTTTTCAATATGGCGATATTGTCAGGGTAATCACTCACAATCATGCTGTTGGTCTCTTTGATGGTCAGCAGTTTGCCGCCTTCAGAGAGAAATTGACGGACTTTTGCCGCAATGACATCGACATTTTCATTGGCAACCGTAATAAACTCCGTTCGCATTAACGAATCTTTGGAGTATCCGACCGGTAAGTTCTTTTTTACTGCCGTGTTGGCACGCTCAATTTTGAGAAAACTGCCGTCACGAATAATTGTAAAACCTTTTTTACTCAATACCGAAATCAGAATATCCATGAGTTCGTCTTTGTAAATCGGGGTACTCGAGACAAAATTAAGCGTACCGGGAATGGGCTGTGAAAGCAGAATGTTTTTACCGACAACTTTACCGACCATTTTAATGAAGTCTTCTATTTTAACATCCTGAAGTTCCAGATTGACCCGCTCTCGTTGCTGTGTCTTTGCCATCACTACCGGCTCTGCAACCAACAGTGTTAACAAACTTACGATGACAAGCTTACTCATAAATTTCATATTCTAAATCCTTTTCTTCATTTCCACGTTTTACATGTAAAATTAAATTATCGAGAGTATCGATGTTGTTGTAGAGTTTAAAGACCTGCGATACCGATCGAAATTCTCTGTTGTTAGCTCCGGTAATAATATCGCCTTTTTGTAAACCCAATTGTCCGAAAATAGACTTTTTTTCCACACTCATAACCTGAAAACCTTTCAGTCTTTTATGTTCTATAATCTCTTTAATCTTGATGTTCCTAAAAATCTCATTGGGATTTTTTGCATACTTTTGCAACTGCTGGCGCTTGATGAAAACGGCAGCGCCGCCACCCTCTTCCAAAAACTCCAGATCATCAGGAACCACGTCACTAATCGTTCCTGTAGAGACTCGGGACTCTTTAAATTTCAACTCATAGTTTTTACCCGATTTCTCAAAAACCGCGCGGTCTTTTTGCACATCGATGAGCGTATAGCCTTTAAATTTTTCATCCAATGCAATCAGACTGACTTCTCCGGCATCTTCAACCGCAATAAAAGGTGCCACCGGGTCATCATAAATAGCCTTAAGTGTTAAACTGGTTAAAGCATATACCGGTTCGCTTTTGGGGCGTTCTTTTTTTGGTTTCGTAATATTTAACATAACAGAAGGTCGGTAACTGTTGAAAATATTTTTCTGTTCATTGCTGATAACATCAACTCCTTGATGCGGCAACCAAAACATCATCACCAAAGAGAGGGCCTTCGCCACAGCAGCAAGAATTAAGACAACAAACAGTCGCTGCATCCATGCATTACTCATAAGTTGTTTCATATGCATACCCCCCTTCTTCTGTTTTTTTCAACTGACGCAGCCAGAAAGGGGAGCGTTTCATCAAGGCTTGAGACGGCTCGAGCAGCAGTGCAATATGCTTCTCTTTCAGATGCACCTCTGCCGTGACATCTCCTATATCTGCATGTGCCGTAATATAAAGGGTCCACGGTGATACAATAGAGTGATGCACATTCACCTCCGAAACACTCCCTTTGGCAAAACGGTTCATCTCTTTGGAAATAGCAAAATTCTCTATGCTAGCACGATTATATACCAACAAAGGGAGTATAGAGAGTTTTTCAAACGTACCGACATAGAGGTCGTCATAGTAGATCTTGCCCTCGGTAACAAGCAAAGAGAAGCCCTGATCGCTGACATGTTCTTGAGCAATACGTACATTAAACTGTTCGAGTTGTTTTTCCAAAGCGTAGTAACAGTAAATTTTCGGCACAAAGAAAAGCAGCAACCCGACAAAAACAACAGCGTAAATTATGATGAGTTTCAGACGCTTCATAGTTCAATCTCCAGTGCCACAGAAATATCGGTACCGCTGCTTCGATCAATTGATATTTTTTTCAGTACCACATACTCGTTTAAAATTTTGCCTAAAAATCTATCGAGCAACGGCGCATCAAGATGTTCTAGCGCTATTGTATAGCGACTCGACTTTCGCTCTTTTTTAACAACCTTGCTGTTAAACGGTTTTTGATTGAGCAGTGATTCAATATGCTGCAACGTCTGTTTGGAGTTTTTCCAATGCTCTTTTAATGTTGCAATTTTCTGTCCGTTTTGCTTAATAGACGACACCAGTTGCGTGGCTTCTGCAATCTTGTTTTGCATGGAATGGTTTTGAACAATCGTAAGGATTAGCACCAATACAAAAAATCCTAAAATATAGAGCGGATTGATTTTATTCATAAACTCACTCCTATGTAAAACGTCTTATCAACTACTTTGGCACTCTTTACAGTAAACGCTTTTTGCAGCTCTTTTTTAATGCTCTCGGCATGCTTAATATCACTCAGTACAATTTCATACTGAGCGCCCTTGGGGGTGAATGTAAATTTTTTGACATAATCACCGCTTGAGAGTCGTAATGCAAAGAGTTTTTTGAGATGCTGACGTAACGCCAGTTGCCGATTCTCTTTGGATGTCAAGGAACGCATCAGACTCTTAAGCTGAAACGATGTTTGAGGGAGTTTGTATTGCTGGGTCAATGCAAGCTGCTCCGTACGAAGCGCTTTAAGGTCGCTTTTCAAAAGAAGGTATGATGCCAGATAGAGCACAATAAAAACAATACTGACAGCACTGAAGCGGTAGATCCATTTCTCATCCAATACGCTGTTTTGAAAAAGGTTGAGCGTAATACGATGTTTTGAGAGTTTCAGGTGATCCAATGCCGCATCAAGTGTTTGGACCGCATCGACAAAGGCCCGCGGCATCACACTGACAACACCGTCATTTTGAACCAAAACCTTGTTACCCGCAATCGCTACGGGAAGCTTCAGGTTCTGAAATTCATATTGCGCCAAATAAAACGCTTCAACTTGTGACGGCTTAATGCCCAGCTCCTTTAACTTCTGTGCAATAGATGCCTCGTCATAAGCAAAAAGCCAAAAGAGATCCTCTTGTTTAATCACCGTATATTTATAACTGCCTTCGGGTACGATACCGTCAAATTGCGAAGCTGCCAGAGCCTGCGCCTGCGTTACATATTTTACAGGCAGAGTCGCTTTCTTAAACCAGTAGTAAGACGGAGACAAAATAATATTGAGACGCTCATCTGTCTGGCTGCGGTATTGCGTCTCTTTGTCAAGAAAGAGTATCTTCAGGCGCTTACGGGGTCTACTGTTAATTGGTAACTTCAATATGTGAAACCTCTTGTGTTTTTAAATTGTATGAGAATGCCATCTCTAGGGTATTGTCACCTTTGACAATACGCATGGTGCCTCGGACATTCGGGGAGTAAAATTTCATTCCTAACTCTTCAAAATTTTTTTTAGTTGACTCTTCTACAGGTACGGTATCTAAGGAGTCGTACACTTCAATACGCTCGGTAGTATACAGGGCTATATTCTCTTGAAGTTCCGGTGCCGTATGATACAACACTTCTTTATTAATATGGTTAAAATCCACACGATCATTGCGAAAACCGATCAAATCATGCCATGGTATTTTAAAAACATTATAATCGCGTGTCTCACGAACATATGCCTCTAAGATTTTTTTGAAATGCTCTAAGTTGTAAATAGTTCCTTGTGAAAAAAGAGGGTCTCTCAGTGCAATTTCCGAACCTGCAACACGCTCATCAACATCATTATCGACACTATCGGCAATCATAGCCAATAATAAAATTTTATCAGATACATTGTAAACAGACAGTATATGGTCCAGATAGCTCTCGTAAGCTATCTTTACCGGAATGGGTTCATGTTGCGCCTCAAGTTCCGTGACATTGACATCGGTAGCAAGCATATGGTTCAGATTTATTGTTGAGGCATCCGATGCAAAAGAGACATCAAAAGCAATGTCTTGATGTTCCGGTGCAAACGCAATCGGTATCATCAAAAAAATATCTAGCATATCCGAACTGTTAATGTCCTTTGTAGATTGTTGTAAAATACCGATAAAATCTTTAAAAAAAACATTACTCTGAATGAAAAAGAGTTTGTTAGATATTCGTTTAAAAGAGTTGTCTAAAATACCCGTAGAAACCGTTAGCAACGCTGTAATAGTAGCTACCAGTGCAATGGTAATTAAAAGTGCAATACCTTTTCGTTTCAATTGTCCTCAACTTTGTCTTTATGATATTTTTAATGACATTATACTATGATATCGTTACTAAACAGCAACTTGCAATTTACATGTAGAACAGGAACACACATTGAAAAAAGCATTCTCTCTTATGGAACTGATGATTGTCATCATCATTTTAGGTCTTTTAGCCGCACTTGTTATGCCCAATTTGGTTGGCAAAAGTGAAGAGGCAAAACGGAAACTGGTCTGTGTCCAGATGAAAAGCATCAAACAGGCACTCGACTCGTTTAAGCTCGATAACGGCACCTATCCCGATGTCGAAGAGGGTCTTGATGCTCTGGCGCAAAACCCCAATCCCGAAAAATACCCCAACTACTCCTCATACTCCTATTTTGAAGAGGGTATCGTACCAAAAGATCCGTGGAAGCACCCCTATATTTTTATTCATACAGACGACGGCATTGATCTTATATCGCTAGGCGCTGACGGTAAAGAAGGCGGCTCTAAAGAGAATGCAGACATTACCTATGCGCAATGCATTAAACAGTAAGGGTTTTACCCTTATAGAACTGCTGATTGTCATTCTTATTATCGGGTTGATATATGCTCTTTTTGTCAATAATTTGCACAATCATAAAAAAGAGACTCAAAATATCACATTGCTCACTATGAAACAGGCTCTGCTGTCACAACCGTTTAAACAAAAGAGTGAAATCATCTGTTTTGAACCGTGCGAAGAGTGTTTTATTTACAATGACGGTAAACAAACCGATACGGCCCCCTTTTCTCTTTTTAAGAGTGCGCCGAAAGTATACAAGAAAGATCAGTTTGCACAACTGCAGCCCTACACGTTTCTTGCATTTTTAGATGCGGAAGAGAAGCCGCAGAACGTCTGTTTTCGCTTTACAGTGTTTAACAATAAAAGCAGCTCACATTATCTTGTCGAAGCAGAAAAAAAGTTTTATATTTTTCACCCTTACTTAAAAGGAGTTGAGGTAGCAGCGACACTCTCCGATGCCAAAAAACTGCTTGATCTGCATGAGATCCTTCCGCGAGAGAACAGAGATTATGATTTTTAAAAAGGAATGTAATGGTTTTTAAATACAAAGGTCTTGATGCAGAAGGGAACAAATCCAAAGGGCTCATTGAAGCTGCTGACCTCGAAGATGCCAAACGACGCATTAAGAACAAGGGGATTTTTTATACCTCAATTACAGAAGAGGGTGAACCGCTTTTTGGAAATTTTTCACTTAAACGCAAAAAAAACTTGACCCCGACGGAACTCTCCATCTTAAGCCGTGACCTCTCCATCTATTTAAAATCGGGAATCTCTATAGTCAACGCCTTACGACTGGCAAGCAACCAATACAGTAAAAATCCTAAAATGTCCAATTTTCTCAATGCCGTTATTACCTTGCTTGATGAAGGAAAAAGTTTTCATCAGGCGTTGGAGTCCCAAGAGATTATTGAGCTGCCCGATTTTTACAAACAGTCCATTAAAGTATCGGAAAACAGCGGTATTTTAGAAGAGGTGCTTTTAGAACTCTCTGTCTTTCTCAAAGAACAGAGCCGTGTCAGCAAGCAGGTACAAAGCGCCTTTGCCTATCCGGCTTTTATTATTATTGTATCGCTCTTTATGGTCACGTTTATGATTACCTTTGTCGTTCCTAAAATTACGGGAATTTTTACACAGTTGGGTCAGGAGCTGCCTGCCATTACGCAGTTTGTTATTGATCTGAGTGATTTTTTCTCCAACCACTACATCATGATGACCTTAAGCATTGTTGCGGTTGTTACGATCTTTTCGGCACTCATGAAGTTTAACCGTAAATTTCAATACATGATGCACCTTCTCGCCCTTAAAACCCCTTTTTTCGGTGATATTGTCCAGAGTTCGGAACTTGGGCGCTTCTCCTATATAGCCTCCGTTCTCATCCGCTCCGGCGTTCCCTTCGTGCAGACGGTAAATCTCGGTGCCAATGTACTGAAAAATACCGTGATTAAAGAGAAATTTCTAGCGGCCTCGTCAAAAGTCGTTGAAGGTTCAAAATTTTCCAATGCATTAATGAAAGGGGGGTTTGAAATCGACAAATCGTTCGTACAGGCTATTGCGCTCGGCGAAGAGACGTCACAGGTTTCTAATATTTTACAAAATCTATCAGATCTCTATTTTGAAGAGAACCGTGATAAAATCGGTGTCTTTCTTTCGCTGCTTGAGCCCATGCTCATGCTGTTTGTAGGCGGTGTCATCGGCTTTATCGTCTCAGCCATGCTGTTGCCGATTTTCTCCATGAATATCGGCTAAATACCGCTTAAAAGAGCAGCTCTTCTTCTTCCAACCGTAACGGAGCCTGCTTCCGTTTGGGTGCTTTGGAGATCTCGGTAAAATACTCTTTGACACCGTTGTAGGTCGTTTCAATCATACCTTCGGGTTTATCAAAGTGGCGTTTTACCTGCGGATAGATACGAATAAGCTCTTTGTAGTAGTACTGAAATGCGGGTGCCGCTGTCGTACCGCCGGTCTCTTTTCTGCTCATCGGCGTATTGTTGTCGTTGCCAAACCACACCACCGTCTCTACTGTCGGAGAATACCCTGTAAACCATGCATCGACCGAGCGGTTGGTTGTTCCGGTTTTTCCGGCAAGCTCAATACCTTGAACCTTGGCACGACGTCCCGTACCGCGGTCAATAACATCTTTTAGTATGCTAGTCATTAAAAACGCCTGTTTGGGCGTCGTCACTTGTGTGGTATTACTCTCATTCTCTCGAATTGTCTCGCTCATAAGATTATCAATACGGCGTATTAAAACCGGTGTGGTCGCTTTGCCCTCTGCCGCAAAAGAGCTGTAATATCCTGCCAACTCTAACGGAGAGAGAGAGATAGAACCCAGTGAAAGGGAGAGATCATGCGGTAAATTGGCAATATGATAACGTTTCAACTCTTGCAGCATGGTTTTAAGCCCAATGTCATACACCAAATTGATGGTAGCAAGATTGTTGGAGTGTACCAGTGCTTCGCGCAGTGTTAAAATACCTTTATAGCTGCGTCCGTAATTGCTTGGTTGCCACTTCATCTCTTTGCCGTTTTTCATGTAGTCAAACGTGCGGGCAATATCCACCAGCTCCGTAGCACCGGAATAACCGATATCTAGCGCCACCTGATAGAGAAAGGGTTTAAAGGACGAACCCGGCTGTCGCCGACTCTGCGTAGCGCGGTTAAACGTACTTTTTTTATAATCCACGCCCCCTACAAGTGCCAAAATATCACCGCTGCGAGGATCAATGGAGACCAAAGCGCCGTTGAGCTGTTCCCATTGTGTCGCATTGTAATCTTTTAACGTTGCAGCCCGTTTCATTGCAGCATCGTAAGCAAATTTCAGCGCATCTCGTGCCGCCGCTTGTAACTCCAAGTCGATGGTCGTATAGATCTGATAGCCGCCCTCTTTAATATCTTTAATATCGCTGCAGCGACGCATCACCTCATCAACAATAAACGGTGCCTGATTCTTGGTGAGCGTATCATCATAGACGGTCGGAGTCTCTTGCAGCGCTTCTTCATAGGTTGTCTGATCAATCCAGCCAAGCTCATACATACGCGACACCACACGATTGGCACGTCCCAACGACAGGTCATAGTTTTTTGTCGGTGCATAAAAACTCGGTGCTTTCGGCAATCCGACCAAAATAGCCATCTCTTTTAAACTCAGTTCATTGAGTTTTTTTCGAAAATAGCCGTCAGCCGCCGTCTTAATACCGTAATATCGGTGTCCCAAATAGACCTGATTGAGATAAAACTCTAATATCTGCTCTTTGGAAAGCTCCTTCTCAATTTTTAAGGAGTAGATCACCTCTTTAATTTTACGTGAAATCTTCTTCTCCCGGGTCAAGAGCGTATTTTTGACCAGTTGTTGTGTTAACGTACTGGCGCCTTCAACCAGTTTTCCGGCTTTAATATCTTTAATAATGGCACGCATGATGGCATCGACATTAATGCCGGGATGCTCAAAAAAGGTGGTATCTTCAATGGCTAATAACGCTTCAATCAAACGGGGAGGAATTTCATCGAACGTTGCATAATAACGATGCTGATGTTTAAAGATATTGGCAATTTTTTTACCGTTTTTATCATAAATAGTCGTGGTGACAGGTAGTTTTAAATGTACCAGTTTATCGGTATTAAACGACATGGTAGAAAGGTAGTAATACCCTCCGACCAACGGTATAATAATGATTAAAAGCAACAATATCAGTAACCATTTCTTCATTCTCTAAAATTCCTATGTAAAAAATTTGCCGCAATGAGTCGTTGTGTATAGGGGCTTTGCGGCGCTCTTACGACATCACTCATGTGTCCCGTTTCAACAACATTCCCGTCTTTAATCACACAAATGTCCTCACACAGCGCCTCTGCCGAATTCATATCGTGCGTTACAAACAGCATACGAAAACCCAAGCGATTCTGTAACTCTTTGAGCAATGCAATAATCACATCCCGCGTCTGGGGGTCAAGTGCCGTAGTCGGTTCATCAAGCAGCAACAGTTTGGGTTTAAAACTCAGTGCCATTGCCAGAACAATGCGTTGCAGCTGTCCTCCGGAAAGTTCCGGCGGATACCGATGGACAAACTGCTCTTCCAAACCGACCTGACGCATCAGATCACCGAGCTGCATGTCATCAACAAAAAACTGCTTTTTAACAGTCGTTAAAGGTGAGAGTGCCGTAAACGGATTTTGCGGTACATAAGCAACACTCCTGCCGTTATGCAGCTCAAAATCACTCTCCATGTCAAGCTGCATCGTCATCTTTTGAGGCAGCATGTTGAGCAATGCCTTAAGTGTCAGACTCTTACCGCTACCGCTTTGCCCTACCAATGCCAATGAGCGTTTTATCGTAAAAGCAATATCGACAAGGGTGCGCCGGTCATGTTCAATCTTCAGCCGTTTTATTTTCATTACCGTTATTTTACCTGAAAGTTATTGATAAATTTACATGTAAATTGCAAGCGTTCATCAGACTCGCCCAACCGTGCGATGAGTCGGATTATAGCAGTATCGACCGTAGGGGGACGTATGGCACCGACAGTAATACCCTCCCGTTGCAGCGCCTCTTTAATGTGCAATGCCTCCGTATTGCTACCTATGGGAACGGCTGCAATCAGTGCCGGCATCTCCACGCCCAGATACTCACAAACAATCCTGCGTCGCCGATCTATCTCTTCGTTGAGTATTTGCGCATGACTTAGAATATATTGCAGTGCCTGATGTCCCAACAGCGTATCAAAAAGTGAAAGTGCCGTCGCATAAATCACCGGTTTGGCACGGTTAATCAAATAGGTAATAATATGGTGTGATGCCAGTATATAGCCTCCAAAACTGCCGTATGCTTTTCCTAACGTTCCCATCTTAATATGATTCGATGCTACGGTAATGCCATAGAGGTCAAAAATTCCCATCAGTCGCGCTCCTACCACACCGCTGCTATGGGCTTCATCCACAATAAGAATAGCACCGTAGTGATTGGCTATATCAATAATCTCACGATTGAGAAGATCGCCTTGCATGGAGTACACCCCTTCAACAACAACAATATTGCGCGTGGCCGTCGATGCCTTCAGCAGTCTCTCTAAATGCTCGGCACAATTGTGTTCGAAACGCACCGTATTCGCCTCAATAACACGTGTTGCCAACATGCCGCTGGCATGAAATTTTTCATCTATAAAGAGGGTGTCTCCACGGCGAGCAAGTGCTTCAATAAGCGCCAGGTTGGCACTAAAGCCGCTGCCTAAAATGAGACCCTCTTCAAAACCGTTTGCCTCACACAGAGCCTTTTCAAACGCTCGGTGAATCGGATGGTATCCGTTTACTAGCATTGACGCTTTGGGCGCATGGGTCCGGTACGAGGAGAGTATCTTGCATGTAGCTTCGAGTAGCGGCTTTGAGTGTGCAAGCGCCAAATAGTCGTTTGAGGCCAAATCAACTCCGGTATCGTCACGGCATATGCGTTCACGAAACCGGTTGGCACGCTTGAGTGCGCGTAGCTCATGCTCGTAAAAATGCATTACTGTTTGGGTTGCGCTTCAAGCACTTTAATAAAGGCTTCTATGGCGTGAATGCGTGAGTCGTTTGACGGGTGTGTCGAAAGAAATTCCGGAGGCGTTTTTCCTTTCGAGGCCTGTTTCATGCGTTTCCAAAACGTGACGGCTTCATGCACGTTATATCCGGCTTTATACATCAGATACACACCGATCTGATCGGCTTCATGTTCATGTTGCCGACTAAAAGGCAGCATTAATCCTACCTGTGAGGTCAATCCGTACGCCTGCGCATACAGTCCCTGATACTTCGGCGGAATTTTTAACGCCATTGCCAATACCTGTGCACCGAAATTTGATGCCTGCTGCATGGACATGCGTTCTGCACCGTGGCGTGCTATGGCATGAGCAATTTCATGCCCCATCACTGCCGCGATCTGATCGTCGTTTTCCATGATTTTTAAAATGCCGGTATAAAAAAAGACTTTGCCGCCGGGAAGGCAAAATGCATTCATGACATCTTTATCAATAACATGAAACTCCCACCGGTAATTCCTCTGACCCGTCACGTTCGCTATGCGCTGACCAATGCGGCGCACCCGTTCGTTCAGGCGTCGATCGGTACTCAGTTTGGCGTTACTTAAAATTTTTTGAGATGCGGAGAGTCCCAGCTGCATCTCCTGCTGTGGACTGACCATAATAAATTGTGTCCGCCCCGTCAACGGCGCTTTGGCACACCCGACTGCAAGCAGTGCCACTGCACATACAAATAACCACTGACGCATACGCACTCCTTTATTTACATGTAATATTTCAAAACCTCAATACTCAAACCCATCGCACAGCTTTCAAAACCACGCACCTCTTGAATATAGGGCTTGCAAAATCCCTCAACCATGCATGCTCCCGCTTTCCCTTGCCACTGTCCGCTTTGCAGGTAATGTTCCAAGTCGTCAGTTTCAAACGGACGAAAACGGTAATGTGTTGCTGAGAGGTCCAGTAGTTCCAATGCGGATGTTTTATAGATCATGCAGGTAATAATCGTAACCGTAGCACCGCTTTGAAGCATTAAAATACGGCGGGCTTCCTCAACAGAAGCCGCTTTTCTTAAAATCTGATCATGTGCGGTAATGACCGTATCGGCCACTAACAACGGGTGTGTCTCATAGCCAAATTGTTGCAGGGCCGCATGATATTTTCCCAACGTCGCCTGATAGACAAAGTTTTTAGCCGAGCTTGCCTCTATGGCATCCTCATCAAAATCAACGCCTTCTTGGATGAAATCGATACCCGCATGCCGTAGTAACTTTGCACGGGTCTGTGAGGACGATGCAAGACGAATTGACGGGGTCATTTACGGTGCCTCCAACGCCTCACAGGCAAAATGGCGTGCGAGTGTTTTAGCATCTTCTAATTTTGAAGGATCTTTACCACCGGCCTGTGCAAAGTCATCACGACCGCCGCCGCCGCCGCCGAGAATCGGAGCTACCTCTTTAATCCACGCGCCCGCTTTGATCGGTGCGCCTTTAACACCCGCTGCCATCAAGACTTTGGGACCTTTCACCTGAAACAGCAAAACGGCAATCTTGTCATGACTGTTTTTCAGCTCATCAATGCGCTCTTTTATATCACCGCCGCTAATTACATCGACAATCAAGGCGGTTCCGTTACATGTCTCGACGGCAAGCGACTCTTTAGAGGCCTGCTCGAGTGCATGCAATTCACTCTTTAATACGTTACACTGCTCTTTGAGACGCTCAATTCCGCTGAGCAAATCACGGTTTTTAACAGCTGCTTGTGCCTGCTCCAACGTATGACGCTGTGCTTTGAGATAGTTATATGCCGCTTGGCCGCAGACCGCTTCAATACGTCGCACTCCCGCACTCACGCCGCTCTCTTTGACAATAATAAACATGCCTATTTCAGCACTGTTACGCACATGTGTACCGCCGCAAAGCTCTACAGAAGCATCGGCAAAACGAACCACACGAACACGCTCTCCGTATTTTTCACCAAAAAGTGCTTTGGCACCGCTCTTTTTGGCCTCATCAACGGCCATCTCTTGCGTTTGACTCTCAATGGCACAAAAAAGTTCGTAGTTGACACGCTCTTCTACGGCGGCAATCTCTTCGTGCGTCATCGCTTTGGGATGCGCAAAATCGAAACGCAGACGCGATGCTTCTACCAACGATCCCGCTTGTGCAATATGATCACCCAACACCTCATACAGTGCGGCATGCATCAGATGCGTTGCGCTGTGATGCTTGGCAATTTCATGCCGCGATTTGTCCACAACGGCTTCTACAGTACTGTTCACGTCAATACGATCCTTGAGCTCGATATGCGATAGGTTCAATCCGTGAAAAAGACGCGTATCCAATACCGTTGCTTGGGAACCTAAAACTCCCGTATCACCACATTGACCGCCGCTTTGTGCATAAAACGGGGTACGATCCAACAGTACCCATCCTCTCTGCTCGGCATGTAATGCATCAACACTCACAAAATTTTCACTTAACAGGGCCAATACTGTTGCCGGTGTACGAAGGGTGTCGTAACCGACAAAACGGTTCTCGCCAAACTCTTCTAAAAGCGATTTAAAATCACCCTCTACCGCCGTATCGCCGCTCCCTTTCCATGCTGCTTTGGCACGTTCGCGTTGCTCTAGCATCAGACGTTCAAACGTAGCCTTCTCAAGCGAAAGGCCGTTCTCTTTGAGCATATCTTCAGTCAAGTCCAACGGAAATCCAAAAGTATCATAAAGCTTAAATGCTACCGCACCGCTAAAAATTGTTTTTGTTCTGTGAAGCTCCTCGTTAAACAGGGCAATACCCGAGGCAATTGTTTTAAAAAAACGCTCTTCTTCAAGACGAATCTGCTCGCTAACAGCACCCTCTTTGCTTGCCAAATAGGGATAGGCACCGCTCATTGTTGTTACCACACTCTCTACAAGCATATGCATAAACGGCTCTTTAAATCCGAGCAGATATCCGTGACGTACGGCACGACGCAAAATACGGCGCAATACATAACCACGCCCTTCATTGGAAAAATTGGTACCTTGTGAAAGCAAAAAGACGGCGGTACGAATATGGTCGGCTATGACGCGGTACGAGGCTCCGCTCTCGTAGTGATACGGCTTATTAAGCAGACGCTCAACCTGACGAATCAACGGCATAAACAGCGACGAGTCGTAGTTGCTCCGCACTCCCTCTTTAATGGCAACGACACGCTCCAGTCCCATCCCTGTATCGATGGAAGGCTTGGGCAGTGGGTGCATCTCTCCTTTGGCATTACGTTCATACTGCATAAAAACCAGATTCCAGATCTCTAAAAAACGATCACCCTCACCGCCGAGATAGTCTTCGGGAGAGTCAAAATAGGCTGCTCCCTGATCGTAAAAAACTTCCGAACACGGACCGCAGGGCCCCGTATCGCCCATCTGCCAAAAATTGTCGGCATCGCCGAGACGTTTAATGCGATCTGCGGCAATATATTGTTTCCAAATCGCTTCGGCTTCATCATCGCTCTCATGTACCGTTACCCACAACTTCTCTTCAGGCAACTCCAGCACTTTGGTAATGAACTCCCATGCATAGGCAATCGCCTCTTCTTTGAAATAGTCACCAAAACTAAAATTGCCTAACATCTCAAAAAAGGTGTGATGACGCGCCGTATGACCGACATTTTCAAGATCGTTGTGTTTACCTCCGGCACGAAGGCAGGGCTGACATGAGGTAGCACGCGGATTCTTAGGAACCGGAACATCCCCGGTAAAAATTGCTTTAAAAGGAACCATACCTGCATTGTTAAACAGCAAGGTTGCATCTTCGGGAACCAGTGGAGCTCCTTCAATACGTTGGTGTCCTTTGGATTCAAAATAGTGTAAATACGCTTCTCTCACGTCCATTTTTATTGCTTCTTTATGATTAAAATTACGCGATTATAACGAAAATGACGTATAATACCTATAAAGGAGTTCGTAATGGAAATAAAAACGTGTCATACCCTCGAAGAGGTGCGCCGTGAAATTGATGCGCTCGATACCAAAATTGTCGAACTGATCGCCGCACGCAACCGCTATATTCATCAAGCTGCCGGTTTTAAAAACAGTGTTGACGAGGTGAAGGCAGAAGATCGTATTGATTTTGTTTTACAGAAAGTACGTCATCAAGCACTTTCAGAAGGTCTTAACCCCAACCTTATCTCGAAACTATTCGAGATGATGATTGAGGAGATGGTCGAATCTGAAATTGCCGAATTTCGCAATAAAGATGTCTTTTAGCGCATGTAAGAAGCTACCGTTACGGTAGCAGCTCTACACGGTACCACTTTTTTTCATGCCAAAACAGTTGCACCGGAGCTGACGTTAACTTGGCACTGAGTACGGCGGCTTGAATCGCTTTTAAATTTTCTTGGCTTCCGGAAAATTTATACGTTCCCGTAATTTTGCCGCTGCTTTTTCGCTTCATACTCACCCAAAGCGTTCCGTCAGAGCGTATACTCACCTTATGAATTGTTCCGTTAATATAAAACCCGGCAAACAGCTCCGACCCAAACAATACAACAATAAATAATGTTGTAAAAAGTTTTTTCATATTTCTTTCCCTTGATTTAAAATCAGAGAAATTATATAAAATAAGTGTTTTCGATTTGTTAATAATACGACTCTTTTTAACAGTAAACGTTACTATCGTTTCATAAACGGATTGATTTTTAACAACACAATATCTGCTACGATATTTCCCATGAGTGTTAAAAATGCAGTAATCATTAAAATACCCATAATGACCGGATAATCCCGACTCAAAGCACTCAAATAAAAGAGTTGTCCCATACCGTTAATACCGAAAATCGACTCTAAAATCACACTCCCGCCGATTAATCCGGGAAGCGAGAGCCCTAACAATGTCACAATCGGCGGCAATAAGTTGGGAAGAATGTAGTAGCGCAACAGCTGTTGTGGCGACAGACCTCGGGTACGTGCAAAAAAGTAATAGTCACTTTTTAAAATTTCTAAAGTCAGTGAACGAACATAAATAATCATGCTGCCTAAGCTTCCGAAAATCATCACCCCTACAGGCAGGACAAGATGCCATGCCATGTCAGTATAGTACGCCATACCCTCTTGAGGCTCAATAGAGTGCAGTCCGGCAATAGGAAACCAGTTGAGATGCAGCGAAAACAGTAAAATCATCAGCAGTGCCAAGTAGAATGATGGCATCGCAAACGAGAGCAGTGAGAGTTGACGAATGGCGTAATCACGGCGTTGCTGAAAATGCAATGCAGCGCTAATACCCAAAGCGATTGAGAGTAAAAATGCAACTGACATAGCAATAATATTCATGGTCAATGTAATGGGAAGACGTTTAAAAATCTCACTGCTCACCTCGGCACCGCTAACAAAAGAGATACCGAAATTTAAGGTCAACATATTGACGATCCAATCACCGTACTGCCATAACAGCGGTTTATCCAGACCGTAGATTGCCTTAAGTTGGGCAATCGTTTCCGGCGTCATATTGGGGTTGAGTTCTCCTGCGGCTAAAAAACTGTTAGGAGCGGCATGAATCGCTGCAAACGAGATTATTGAGATGAGCAGCAGCATTAAAAGTATGTATGCGAATTTTACAATCAACGTTTTCATCTGCTATTTATAACATAAAAACGGTCAATGCAAGCGGGGTATCGCCCGAAGGCGACAGAAAAAATCTAGAAGTTGTAGGTTAAATATGCCTGCAATGTATTGTAGGCATCACCGCCGTTTTGATTGTCGGCATCGGTCATGATGTATGCAAGTGCATAATCAAACGCTCCAATCGATGATCCTGCCGTTACGGTCAGATCCATCATATCGCCGGCATCGTTATTGGCCGATGTAAAGTAGATACCCAGATCATATCGTCCCAATCCGGTCTCCCCCAAGATGGAGTACGACGTGGTATCGGGTGCACCGACATAACCGAAGTTCCACCATGCCTCCGTATAGAGCGGCGATTGACCGAAACCGGCCAATCCGGCGCTGTTTTGTACGTTGAGTGTTCCATCTTCAGAGACTTGTGAAAATGCAACGGCAACATTGAAGCTATCTTCAACACCGTAGCCGATCTTTCCGGCAAATGCCGTGGTATCGTCACCGGTTTTAGGAGAGAGACTGGCAAACTGCGCACCAAGAGTAAGACCGGAAAATTCACTCTCCGCCTGTGCCCAAAATGCCGTGGCAATGCTTGAAATACCGTAATACCACAACTCAAGCTCCACAGTAGGAATCAGCGTCGTAACCGCACCTACAGCATACGCACCGCTCTTACCAAATGTCGTAAAGGTACCGCCGAATTTCGCATCAACCGGTTCGCTGTTGTCCCATTTACGCCCAATCCACGCCCCAACAAGCGTCGTGCTCGGCAGGTGTTGATCAACCAGTACGGCAGCATCAAACGCATTACTGACAATATTCCATGTTTCTGAAAACACTAAAGGTGTATCAAGATACTGGCGACCGACTACCATAGAGGTTTTATCGACAATTGAAAAGGCCAAGTTGGCTTCATCCAACCATACCTGATCTTTCAGACCGGCTGCCCATACACTGCTCACCAAGGAGTTTTCAAGTCCCATCGTCGTCAAGTAGGTTATGCCGAAATTTCCAACCACGCTGTCACTAAATTTTAAACCCACATCGACACCGACTGCCGCATTACCCATAGCGCCGTCTTTATGGAAAAGATCGTTCGGATCCATATCGGCCGTTCCGTAATACAGTCGTGCATCACCGGAGAATTCACCTACTTCAAGTGCTTGAGCACTCAAACCTACCAATAACGCCGCTACCAGACTCATTTTCGTTAACTTCATTGTTGCTCCCATGTGTGTGTTATTTAGAATTCTTATAAGTGTAGCAGATAATATAAAAAAAACAAAGCATTGGGGTGATTAAAAAATACCCAATGCTGTTTACATGTAGTTTTGTAGCACTCTAGTCTCTTTGGTCCCACACCAGAACCGCTTTGCCCTCTGCAGATTTATCCGCAGCGGCCATACCCATAATATTATAGCCCGAATCGACATAATGAATCTCTCCGGTTACTCCGGAAGCAAGATCGCTAAGCAGATACATGGCCGAGTTTCCGACCTGCTCAATAGTAACGTTACGACGCAACGGCGCATTGCACTCATTCCAATTGAGAATCTGTTTAAAGTCTCCGATTCCCGCGGCGGCAAGCGTGCGAATCGGTCCGGCAGAGATAGCGTTAACCCGCTGCCCTTTTTTACCCAGATCGACCGCCATATAGCGTACCGTCGACTCCAGTGCCGCTTTGGCAACACCCATGACATTGTAGTTAACAATATATTTTGGACCGCCCAGATAGCTGAGTGTCAGTATGGACGCATCGGCACTGAGGACATCTTCAAGCCGATTGATCAGATCAATAAACGAGTAGACCGAAACATCCATGGCTACTTGAAATGCCGCTTTGGTTGTTTTCATAAAGGGTTCGCTCAGTGCCTCTTTCGGAGCAAATGCCACAGAGTGCACGACAAAATCGATGGTGCCGAAATCATCGGCAACTTTTGTAGCAATACTGCTCATATCGTCCTCGTCGGAGACATCAAGTTTATAGACTTTATTGCTTCCAAGCTCTTTGGCAATCGGTTCAACACGCTTTTTCAAGGCATCGTTGAGGTAGGTATACGCAATGTCCGCCCCTTGATCCGCACACGCTTTGGCAATCCCGTACGCGATGGATTTATTGTTTGCCAGACCGACAATCAGCCCTTTTTTGCCTTTCATTAACATTGACTTCCCTTTACTCTGTTGCTTGAATAATTGATTTAAAATCGTCGATATTGAGTGATGCGCCACCAACCAATACACCGTCCACGCTTGCTAATGCCATAATCTCCCGTGCATTGTTAGGCTTAACACTGCCGCCGTACAATAGCGGTCGCTGCACCATTTTTTTAAGTGCATTGTGAATGAGTAAAATATCATCGCTTGAAGGTGTGAGCCCCGTACCGATCGCCCAAACCGGTTCATAAGCAATAATAAGATTACGGTAACCCAGATCGATACCCTCAAGCTGTGCTTCGAGATACTCCATCAGCGCATCGCTGCCGCTTTCACGTATCTCTAAGGGCTCGCCGATGCAATAGACAATTGTAAATCCTGCTTCTTGGTAAAAGTGGCATTTATGCACAATCTCCTCTTGTGACTCGCCCAGTACATGACGGCGTTCGCTGTGTCCAATCAAAATGGTACGAATATCGAACTCTTCAAGCTGCTCCAAACCGATCTCTCCGGTATAGGCTCCATGATGTGTGGCATACGCATTTTGCGCACCGACAATCACCGAAGATTCCCACCGATCCAGTGCGGTGGCCGGAGGAAATACCATCACGGTATCTTCACTGTGACCGGTTGCAATAAACGCTTCCAAAGCTCTCATATACTCTTGAGTACTCCGACGGGTCATGTTGGTTTTAAAATTGGCAGCGACAATCATACGTCATCTTTTACTAATAAGACTTCAACGCCCGGGAGCACCTTGCCCTCTAAAAGTTCCAGTGACGCGCCGCCGCCGGTAGAGACAAACGTCATTTCATCGACATCGCCTGCACGTGCCGCAACATCAGCGGTATCACCGCCGCCGACAATGGTTGTTGCATGGGTTTCGGCAATGTAGTGCGACATCTTAATGCTACCTTTGGAGAATTTATCCATCTCATACACACCCATCGGTCCGTTCCATAAAACAGTCTGGGCATCATTGAGCGCTTCACGGAACAGCCGACTGCTCGCCGGGCCGATATCGAGTCCCATCCACCCTTTGGGAATCTCCTGCGTCGGCAAATACTTGATGGCCGCCTGATTACTAAACTCGGTAGCCACCACGACATCAACGGGAAGGTAGAACTTCACATTCATTGCTTTGGCCTTTTGCATAATCTTTTTGGCATCTTCGATCAGATCGTCTTCAACCAGTGAATTACCAATCTCATACCCTTGTGCTTTAAGAAACGTAAAAGCCATACCCCCGCCAATAATCACTTTGTCAACTTTTTCAAGCAGCTGCACCAGTGCTTGCAGTTTCCCCGACACCTTACTGCCGCCGATAACGGAAACAAAAGGACGAACCGGCTCTTTAAGCACACGATGGAAGAAGTTAATCTCTTTATTCAACAAAAATCCCGCGGCGCGCTGAGCCGTGTCAAACAGCTGTGCCATCGCATAAATAGATGCATGTTTTCGATGACACGCACCGAAAGCATCATTGATGTAAACGTCGGCAAACGTGGCAAGCTCTCGGGCAAATGCTTCGTCATTCTTGGTTTCACCCGCTTCATAGCGCAGATTTTCAAGCAGTAACACCTCGCCTGAATTCAGCGCTTTTGCCTTCTCTTTTGCATCCTCGCCAATGACGTCTTTTGCCATAATCACATCGAGCTTTAAGATGGAGTGCAGTCGTTTGGCAACAGACTCGAGTGAATATTTTTCGTCATAAACGCCCGGTATCGGCCGCTCAAAGTGGCTGGCTAAAATAATTTTGCAGTCACGGTCAATGCAGTAGCGAATAGTCGGAATTGCCGAACGAATCCGACGGTCGTCGGTAATATTGCCGAATTCGTCTTTGGGCACGTTAAAATCACACCGGATAAATACCCGCTTTCCGGTAATGTCAATATCTTTAATGGTATTTAGCTTCATGTTCCCTCCTACTTTTTAGAAATATGCAGTGCCATGTCGATCAGGCGACATGAGTAACCCCACTCATTGTCATACCATGCCATTACTTTGACCATATTTCCGCCAAGCACTTGCGTCAGATCCTGAGCAATAATGGAGCTGTATGTCGAACCGACAAAGTCCTGTGACACCCGCATTTGCGTATCCATTAAAATCAATCCCCGATGCTCTTGAGCAGCCTGAGCCGTAAAAACCGCATTCACCTGATCTGCGGTCGTCTCTTTCTTGACAATCACGTTTAAATCAACCATGGAGACATTGGGTGTCGGCACCCGCACGCTTTGACCGTTCAGTTTACCTTTTAAATGCGGCAGTACCAAACCGATCGCCTTGGCGGCTCCCGTTGTCGTCGGAATCATATTAATTGCACCCGCGCGGGCACGACGTTTGTCTTTTTTGTGTTTAACATCTAAAATGTTCTGGTCATTCGTATAGGAGTGAATGGTGGTCATCAACCCTTTTTCAATCCCGAAGGCATCGTCTAAAATTTTAGCGATCGGTCCCAGACAGTTTGTGGTACAACTGGCATTGGAGACAATTTTTTCTCCCGCATAGTCTGACTCGTTCACACCCATGACAAACGTCGGTGTCTCATCTTTTGCCGGTGCTGAAAAGAGGACTTTTTCAATTCCGTTGTCGAGGTGTGCCTGCGCTTTCTCTTGGGTTAAAATAGCACCCGTGCACTCCAGTACTATTGTGGCTCCCGCTGCTGCAAAATCAAGGTTTTTCGGATCACGATCACAAAAAATACGCACCGACTTTCCGGCAATGCGAAGATGGCTCTCATCAATAACCTCTACATCATGCCCGAAGCTACCGTGAACGGAGTCGTTTTGCAGCAGATATACCATCATCTCCATACTTGCCGTATCGTTAATTGCCACTACTTCAACATCATCCCGATCTGCTGCAATACGTGCCACACACCGTCCTATACGCCCAAAACCGTTAATTGCAATCTTTAATGCCATGCTTACATTCCTGAAAGTTTAAAATAAATACGGTGATGTTATCAAAAGTTAGCTATAATACTGATTAAAAAAGATGAAAAATATTGCACTCTTCGGCGGGAGTTTCGATCCGCCTCACCGCGGGCATGTTGCTGTCGTCGAAGCGGCTCTTGAGAATCTCGACATTCATAAACTGATTATTGTTCCTGCCTATCTCAATCCGTTTAAAACCGCAAGTGTCGCACCCGCACCGCTACGTCTGCAGTGGCTGCAAGAGATTTTTCGCGGCTATGCCAAGGTAGAAATCAGTGATTTTGAGATACTCCAGAACCGCCCCGTAACTACCATTGAAACCGTAGAATATTTTCGACAACGCGAAGCCCCCTCACATCTTTTTTGTATTATCGGTGCAGATAATCTTGCCACGTTACCGCAGTGGCACCGTTATGATGCACTGGAAAAAGAGGTGACATTTGTCGTAGCACATCGCAATCATGTTACAATACCACCGCACTATAGGGATTTACAGGTCAATGTACCCATCAGTTCCACGGTATTACGAGCCGGTAAGGAACATGCCTATATTCCCGAGCATGTACGTCATGCCATTACTTCATATTATAAGGATACGAATGAACAACCGAGTTGAGACGATCTCTCGCATACTAGATACCCACAAGGCCGAGTCCATTGAAGCCTTTGACCTCAGCACCAAAGACTATTTTGTCGACCATGTCGTTATAGCCTCGTCACTGGGAACACGCCATACCGAAGCCCTGCTCGATCATCTGAAAAAAGAGCTCAAACCTCATGAACAGTTTTTAGGGGTCGATGTCAGCGATGAATGGATCGTCATTGACCTCGGCGACATACTCATTCACATCATGACGCCGGAGTATCGGATCAAATATGATATGGAGAGTTTTCTGTACAGCTTAATGTCAACCAAAAATGATGCCTAAACCTACAATTTAAGTAAAGTTTTCTAAAAATATTATATAATCACATTTACCGTTTATTTTAACCGAAGGAATTTGTGATGGCTCTCTTTTCGAAACAGGCTGAAAAACACGAAGAATACGAAGATCTTGCCGAAGAGAACCGGCGTTTGCGCGAGACCAATCAACAGCTCGAAGCACGTCTTAAGGAATTAGAAGAGCAGGTATCTGCCGATACATCGGGCTCTTGTGACAGCTTTTTGACACTAATGCAATATCAGAATGAATATCTTAAACATAATATTATGGATATTCAGGGCAATATGAACGAATCGGTCAACTCGTCGAAAGCCAGTCTGGAAACCTCACAGCAGATGCTCCATAAGATTGAAGCGCTTGGGGACCAATCGCAAGAGATCACCGCAGCTTTAGACACGCTCAACCTCTCCTCTGAAGAGTCCACCCATACCGTAGAGGGGCTCTCCGAACGTGCCGAAGAGGTGGGTAATATTCTAACACTCATTAAAGATATCTCCGACCAGACCAATCTTTTGGCACTCAATGCCGCCATAGAAGCCGCTCGTGCCGGTGAACACGGTCGCGGTTTTGCCGTGGTAGCCGATGAAGTCCGCAAGCTCGCCGAAAAGACCGACAAAGCCGTTGCGGAAATCAATGTATCGTTGCAGACCATGAAACAAGACGTTATGAGCATCGGTGACCAGTTCGGTCATATTCAAGAAGGCATCAGCAATGCCACCTCAATGATTGGTGAATTTAATGACGGTCTGCAGTACTGTACCGTCGATCTGAAGCAGACGTTCTCCCACATCTCCGGTGTCACCGACCGTGTCTTTATGTCCTTGGCAAAACTCGACCATGTTTTATGGAAAATCAACACCTACTACAGTGCCGTCACCCAAAAAGAGCAGTTCACCTTTGTCTCACACCATAACTGCCGTCTTGGAAAATGGTACTATGAAGGCGAAGGATTCAAAAACTTCAGCACTACGCCAAGCTACAAAAGCCTGGAACGGCCGCATGAGATCGTTCACAACGGCACTCACAAAGTTTTTGACGAGATGGTAGGTACGCCGCTCGACTTTAACAGACTCAAAGACGCTTTTAAAGAGATGGAGCAAGGAAGTGATCAAGTATTTACCATTCTCGATAAAATACTTCATGAGAAACGGTAAAATACATGTAAATTGAGAGCGAATGCGTATATTTGGCTTACTTTTTTTGAGCATGACACTGCTCGCTGCCCAACCTTACGTCAGCTCCCGCATCATTGATGCTATTGAAAAAAAATACAATACTTTTGCCAAAAATCGCTTTAAGGCACTCAATGCCGCCTTAGAAGTGCTGCGTCATCAAAGTGACCGTCAAAAACTCGAAGGCGTCAATGACTTTTACAACAACACCCCCTACCTGTCCGATATGAAAAATTACGGCAAAAGCGACTACTGGGCAACCCCGCTGGAATTTTTAGGACGCGATCGGGGGGATTGTGAAGATTACGTCATTGCCAAATATTTTGCACTCAAATATTTAGGAGTCGATACCAAAAAACTCTACTTTACCTATGTCAAATCCCTCAAATTTTCTCAGGCACACATGGTATTGACCTACTTTAAAACCCCATCGTCCATTCCATTGGTTTTAGACAACTATAATTTAAAAATATTTCCTGCCAATGAGCGTCGTGATCTCATACCGATCTACAACTTTAACGGCGACACCCTCTTTCTGGCACAACAACAAGGGGAGCACGGAAAAAGCATTACAAGCACCAAAACGCATAAAAAATGGGATATGCTGCTACAAAACATCAAAAGGAACAAGCTATGACACTCTTTCGACAGATGGCATTACTGACATCACTGTTTATGATAATTACCCTCATAACGGTTTTAGGACTCAATTTTAAAACCGCCAATGAACAGATGCAAGAACAGCTGTATAATGATGCTCAAAATACGGCTGCATCCTTAAGTCTAACCCTCGGAACCGCTTTGGGCGACACTGCGATGATGCGCACAATGATTAATGCCAATTTTGACAGCGGTCACTACGAAAAAATTGCCCTGCTTGACCGAAACGGCACGGTCATTTACGAGCGCCATACGGAACCTAATCGTGCTGATGTCCCACAGTGGTTTGTCGATTTGGTCCCTATTCATACACCCATTGCTACCGCTCAAGTCTCTTCGGGATGGTCACCCATTGGTATTTTACATGTACAAAGCGACAACATTCACGCCTACACGCAGCTGTATTCTATTTTTACCGATCTGCTGCTGTGGTTTAGTATTATTGCCGCCATTGCCCTGCTGATATTAAGCATGGCGCTGCACCTCTTTTTGCGACCGCTTAAAAAAGTGCAAGAACAGGCCGAAGCGGTGGGAAAACACCATTTTATTATTCAAGAAGAGCTCCCCTCTATTGTCGAATTTCGTGAGGTGGTCGCTACCATGAACACCATGGTGGGCAAAGTCAAAACTATTTTTGACAAAGGTAATGACGCCTTAAAGAGAAATCAGGAACTGCTCTATCGTGATCCGGTCACCAAGCTCTACAACCGTCGCTACCTTATGCTCAAGCTCCCCAATCTCTTAAGCCATCAAAGCGATTATTTCGGCGGCAGTTCTCTATTTATTGCACTGCATGATGCCAAGCGTATTAATCAAATACTCGGACACCAAAAAGCCGATGCCTTCTTCTACCGGTTGGCACAATTACTGCTACAGTCCGTTCAACACCTTCATGATACCCTCGTATCACGCACAAGCGGAACCGAGTTTGCCGTTATTGTCCCCAATTGCGACCGCAACGGTGCGCTTGCTATTGCCACTGCACTGCAAAAAAACATCAGTGTGCAGCTGTGCCAGACCTTTGAGCTCAATACATCGGTTTGTTGCCTCTGTATTGGAATCTACCCGTACGATACAACACCGAGCGTTCAGGACTTTCTTACCCGATCGGATTACGCCTTGACTCAGGCAAAAGCTCTTAAAGAAGGTGCTATTTACATGTATGAACCGCACGATGACAAAAGTGCCATGGGCAAGGAGCAGTGGCGCCGTATTATTGAGGAAGCCATGCATTCAGACTCCTTCAAACTCAAATTTTGGCCCGTTGTCAATACGCTCACAACGCACGAAGTGCAGCGCGTTTTGACCTTTTCCATCAATGACCATAACCGGCACCACTACTCTTACGGAAATTTTATTGCTCCGGCACTCAGTCTGGGACTGGTTCAAAAAATTTACATGTATATTTTAAAACAACTGTTTCAAAATCCGCCAAAACCGCAACACGGCATGATCTACACCATTCGCCTTTCGAGCGATTTTCTGAAAACACCGCGCGCCTATGAAGCCATGCAAAAACTTTTCGAGCAGTATGCCGGCAAACTGCATATCGACCTTGTCTTTGAACTTTCCGATGCTATCATTCTGCAGC
>JALSLA010000006.1 GCA_026988515.1 Helicobacteraceae bacterium
TTCATAATTTGTATGTTATAATTCTCAGTAACAAATATTATTAAGGAGTAAACGTTGAAAAAACTTTTTGTTTCATCGTTATTAGGTACAGCATTATTCATGAGTAACACATTTGCTCAAGATTGTTTAATGGCAAAAGATCTTAATGTGGCGTTTAAAAATGCTTCTACGGAATACATGAACAATGCAGAACAACAAGAGGTGGCTGATTTTGCCAAGTTTTTAAAAGAGACCGGACTCTATGCTGTCATAGAAGGACATACAAGTTCCAGTGCTTCGGCACAGTATAACTATGATCTTTCAACAGCTCGAGCAGTTAAAGTGCTTAATTCACTCAAACAGATGGGTGTCAATCCAACACATATTCGTGCAATGGGTTTTGGAGAGAGTTCTCCGTTATATGATAATCACACCAGTGAAGGTATTAAAAACAGACGGGTAATTGCTGAAATTTTCAATAGCAAAAGTGAATTGATGGACTATATTCAATCTGAAAAGAAACGTATCAAGAATATTAAATACCAAGAGCAGTGGTAACGCTGTTTCGTGCATGAGGCCTCCCTTGGGACAGTCTCATCGCATCCATTTTACGCTCCTCACCAAAAATCCGAATTTCTCATAAAAACGTTTTGTTTAATATGTTAATGATGTAGATTTAACTAGAATATCTTTACAATATCGTAAGGACCTTTTCTATGAGCAAAACCTCCCCTTTTTTAGACTTTGAGATTCATCTTGATACCGCCGTTGATACGCTCAAAGCAATAACGTCGACAAATGAACAAACTATTGCTTCCCTTCTTAAGATTAGAGATAAATCGTATCAAAATTTTATCAAACCTTTTGAGATGCTTGATGAACATTTGTCACAGTTTTTTACACCGCTATCTCATATTAATGCCGTTAAAAATTCTGAAACAACTCAAAAAGTCTATGCCGAAGCACTGCCTATACTTACCGAGTACTCTACAAAGATAGGTCAAAATCTGGACATATATAAGGCATTTCAAGAGATTAAAAAACAAGAGTATGCTGCACTCAATCATGAACAACGTCGGGTCATCGATTTGAATATTCTCAACTTTGAACTAAGCGGTGCGCATCTTGATACTACAGTCAAAGCAAGACTCCAAGAGATTAATCTACGCAAAAGTACCTTAACCAATGACTTTTCTCAAAATCTTCTCAATGCTACCAATGCCTATGAAAAAATTATTGACAATCCTAAAGATGTTGAAGGCATTCCCGCAAGCGATCTAGAACATGCACGTTTTGAAGAAAACGGCGCTGTACGTTATCGTTTTACCTTGCAAATGCCCTCATACATTGCTTACATGACCTATGGTCCCAATCGTAACATTCGTGAAGAGCTCTACAAAGCATACACTACACGTGCTCCCGAAAATGCCGACATCATCGATGAACTCATGCAATTGCGTCACGAGATGGCACAGCTCCTAGGCTTTAATAACTACAGCGAATACTCCCTCGCAACAAAAATGGCACAACGCACTTCTGATGTCATCGAATTTTTAGAAAATCTGTCTCAAGCCGCCACACCGCAAGCAAAAAAAGAGCTAGAAGAACTGACAACACTGGCCGATGTCGATAAGCTCCAAAGCTATGACACCGCATACTACAGCGAGCGTCTAAAACGTTCTGCTTATGACATTGACGCCGAAGCATATCGCCCCTATTTTGAACAACAAAGTGTACTCAAGGGACTTTTTGACTTTTTAACCAAACTCTTTGGTATTGAATTCAACAAAGTTGACACACCGCTTTGGGATGACAAAGCCATGGCATATGATTTACATGTAAATTCACAGGTAACGGCACGCCTGTACCTCGATTTAGAAGCACGCAAAGACAAACGCGGTGGCGCATGGATGCACAATTGGCAAAGTCACTGCATTGATGAAGAGCATCGTGAAATTAAAGCCTCGGCATTTATTGTCTGCAATTTTCCCCCATCGTCTCACCATAACCCCTCACTACTGCGTCATAATGATGTCGTGACCCTTTTTCATGAAATGGGACATGCCTTACATCACCTTCTTTCCAATGTCTCTGAAAACAGTGTTAGCGGTGTCAACGGTGTAGAATGGGATGCGGTTGAGTTTCCTTCACAACTGTTAGAAAACTTTGCTTATGAGCCTCAAGTACTTCAAATGTTTGCCCGCCACTATCAAGACCAGACGATTCTCTCCAATAGTATGATTGAAAAATTGGTACGCGCAAAAAACTTTCAATCGGCGCTCTCTTTATTGCGCCAAATCGAGTTTTCTCTATTTGATTTTCAGCTCCATATGAAATGTTATCAACAAGAAGAGATTCAAGAGCTTCTCGACAACATACGCAAACGCACCGCACTGATTGTACCTCCACGCTACAATAAGTTTCAAAACGGTTTTTCTCATATTTTTTCCGGAGGATATGCCGCTGGGTATTACAGCTATAAGTGGGCAGAAGTTCTCAGTGCCGATAC
This sequence comes from Helicobacteraceae bacterium, assembly GCA_026988515.1. Classification (GTDB taxonomy): domain Bacteria; phylum Campylobacterota; class Campylobacteria; order Campylobacterales; family Sulfurimonadaceae; genus QNZR01. Next base: position 2,489 of record JALSLA010000006.1, read on the forward strand.
TTTTTTCAGCATTGTCGATGAAGGGATTTTTAACGCACCGACGGCACAACGATATCGTGACATCATTCTCTCTAACGGCGGCAGTGAAAGTATGGCACTTCTCTTTCAAAAACTGTTACATCGCAAACCCGATGTCTCTACACTGTTACGTTTAAACGGTATCGATGCATAAACTCCTTTCGATTTTTCTGTTTACTATGACATTATGGGGAGGCAGTCCCGTGAGAATTGCAAGTTACAACGTTGAAAATCTTTTTGATTTACATGTAAATGGACGGGAATATCATGAGTACATTCCCTATACCTCATGGCGTTGGAATGCAACAAATTACAAAAAGAAATTGGCAAACATCTCCAAGGTAATTCATGAAATGCACTGTGATATTATTGCGCTTCAAGAGATAGAGTCACGTCGTGCCCTCAAAGCATTGCAACAAGCTCTGCAACGAAGAGGAAGCTACTTCCCGTATATGGCCATAACATCAAAAAAAGCCACTTCAGTTCATGTAGCACTGCTCTCAAAGTATCCTATTATCTACGCCAAAGAGCTCTCTGTCACCTCCAGTCGAAAATATCGTAATATTTTAGAGACAAAAATTCAGATAGATTCGGAATATCTCTACCTCTTTACCAATCATTGGAAAGCTAAAAGTGCTCCGGAAAGTCGACGTATCGTATCGGCAAAAGTATTGCAGAAACGTCTTGTCCAGCTGGGGCACGACAAAAATATCATTCTTTTGGGAGATTTCAATAGCCATTATGAAGAGTATCGTACGTTTAAAAAGAAGCGTAAGCATAACAATACAAAAGGTATCACCGGTATCAATCACATTTTAAAAACAACGCTCCATCGTAAAGCTGTCACACTTCAAGACCTGTTGACATGTAAAAACTGCAGCTATAATCTGTGGTATGACATTCAAAAGGATCAACGCTGGACACACCAATATAAAGGATCAAAAGAAGCTCTTGACAGCATTTTAATTACCAAAGGACTCTATAATCAAAAAGCATTAGACTATATACCAAAAAGCTTTTCACGATTTGACCCACAATATCTTTTTAAACGCAATAAACCTTACCGCTGGCAACGGAGTCGATCTTATCCAAGACATCACACAGGGAGAGGATACTCAGATCACTTGCCCATTTACGCAGATTTTAAAATCATAGACACCAACGAATAGGCTCGATACCTTGAGATTTTAAATACCTATTGGTTTTAGAGAAAGGCTTGGAACCAAAAAAGCCTCGAAATGACGAAAGCGGCGAAGGGTGAGGCGCTTTTAAAATCAGATGTTTTTTCTCATCAATCAGTGCCGCTTTCATCTGTGCAGGCCGCCCCCACAAAATAAAAACAACATGCTCCTTCCTCTCGCTGATTTTTTTAATAACTGCATTTGTGAACGCTTCCCATCCCTTACCTCGGTGAGAGTTGGCCTCTGATGCGCGCACCGTAAGAACTGCATTCAGTAAAAAAACTCCTTCCTCTGCCCAATGTGTCAACATACCGCTAAGAGGTATATCGCAACCAATATCATCATGAAGCTCTTTGAAAATATTTTTTAGTGAAGGAGGATGCACAACACCGTCTTGAACCGAAAAACAGAGTCCATGGGCTTGCCCTGCCCCATGATACGGATCTTGCCCTAAAATAACCACTTTTATTTGGCTAAAAGGTGTTCTATGAAATGCTGAAAATATATCTTTGCCTTTGGGATAAACCTTATAATGACGTTTTTCTTCCAACAAAAACTCTTTTAAAGAAAAAAAATAAGGTTTTTGAAATTCATCTGCCAATATATCTAGCCATGCATCAGATAGTTTTGGATTAATAGTCATAAGAATACTTTACCTTAAAATACATGTAAAAATAATAACATAGAATGTATCACGAGAGATAAATAAAGGTAAAAAGGTAAAAAGTAAGAGAGTCCAAAAACTAGGCGGCGACCTACATTCCCACAAGTGAAACCTGCAGTATTATCAGCGATGAGAGGCT
>JALSLA010000007.1 GCA_026988515.1 Helicobacteraceae bacterium
GTAAAAATAGGTTATAGCGTCAAAAAAATGTCTTTATGGACATCGGCACTGGAGGCCGATACAATTCAGCGGGTTGAATTTATGATCAAAGATGTAACGAAACATAAAGAGAGTGACGGGTGGGGCTATGCGAGATTTGTAAAATCAAAAGGGCAATATAAAGCTTGGAGCGGCGATATAAAAAGTTGTGTTGCATGCCATGCAAGCGCATCGGAAAATGATTTTTTATTTACAACATTTCAAAAAATGTTGTAACGCGAGAAAACAGATGGTACAAACAGCGTATGTAAATGCCGTGTTTGCTCAGCATCCAATTTTATAGCCGATGCTACGAACGGTAGCAATAATCTCTTTGGAGTGCAGTTTTTTACGAATATTTTTTACATGTACTTCAATAACATTGCTTGTGATGACCGTATCGTACTCGGTATGAATGGCATCGAGCAGTTCATGTTTTGTAAAAATTTTATTGGGGTTGGAAGCAAGAAGTTCCAGAAGATTGTATTCTGTGGAGGTTAGTGCCACAACATCTCCTTTGGTTGTAACCTCTCGGCTGTTTTTGCACAGGGTCACGGCACCAACGGTAATGGTGGTGTTTTTGTTGCTGTCAGAGCGCCGTAACAGTGATTTGACCCGAGCCAGAAACTCTGCTTGAGAGTAGGGTTTGCAGAGGTAGTCATCGGCACCGCTGTTCAGTGCTTTGACGCGGTACGAGACGTCGGCATTGGCAGAGAGCATGAGTACCGAAGCATCAATCAGGAGTGCTCGGGTCTCCTGAAGCAGCGCGTAACCGTCCCCATCAGGCAAGTTCCAGTCTAAAACAATGAGACGGTAGCGCGTGGTGTCAATATGCGTTACAGCCGTTGCATAACTCGGAGCAATATCAACACGATATCCCTCTTGGTTTAAGAGCTTCTCAATAAGGTTGGCATTGGCATGATCATCTTCGACAACAAGTATATTCATGGAGACGATGGTATCATATTTTTATAAATAAGACGGCACGACACCCCTTGCCGATACCGTCGCTTTCAAGGATAACATCACCGTTGAGGAGCAGTGCCATTTTTTTACTCAACGACAGACCCAATCCGGTACCCTTCTCTTCTTTTTGCATGACGCCGGCTGCTTGGGTAAAGTCGTGAAATAGCCCTTCAATCTCATTGGGCGCTATGCCGATGCCCGTATCGGTAATGGCAAGAACAAGAGTATCGTCTTGAGTTGAAAGTTCCAGAGTAATGCCTCCTGTCTGCGTAAACTTAATGGCATTGGAGAGCAGATTGACCATAATCTGCTGAAAAAGTTTCGGATCGGTTCGGTAACGTCCGTTACGGTAGTGTTTATCAATGACGTTTAAATAGAGGGCTTTGTCTTCGGCAAGAGGGCGCAGCATCGTACAGACATTGCCGACAAGTTCGTTGATATCAACCTCTTGGTTGTGAACTTCCATTTTTCCGGCTTCAATTTTGGCAATGTCTAAAATTTCATTGATCATCCCCAGAAGATACTGTGCTGATGATTCAATATTGGCGATGCTGTCGAGCTGTTCATCGCTAAGATCTTCGTAGGTAATGAGGTACTGCGCAAAACCGATAATGGCGTTGAGCGGTGTGCGCAGCTCATGAGACATATTGGAAATAAAGGCAGTTTTCGCCCGTGATGCCAAAAGGGTTCGCTCAATCAAGCGAATGCGGTCAAGTTGGAGCATAATCATGGTGGCGATTGAGCGGTAAAATTCTCGTTCGTTGGTATCGCTGAAACGGGAAAGATCCAGCGAGATGGAGCCGTAGAAGAGTTTGTTGTCATGTTCGAAATCGTTGACATACAGTGCAATGCAGTGATCGCAGTGCTGATGTTCCGGAGAAAAATGAAGCGTTGAAATACCCGTAAGTTCTTGCAGATAGGCTATAGAAACCTCAATGCAGTCGCGCTCATTTTTTGTCTGAATAATCGTGTTGAAGATATCAATCAGCTGTACAAATCGTTGCAGCCGAATCCGGTTTTCATGTTCTAAATACTGCAGCGCTTCGTTGGTCGTTCGAATCATTTTGTTAAACGAGTTACTCAATTGAGCCGTTTCATCCCGTGTGGAGACTTGCAGTTGAGCGGCGTAGTTTTTGGTGCTAATGATTGTATCGGTAATGCGGGTAAGCTCTTGAATCGGTTTTACAACATGTTTGGAGTAGCGCACGGCAACCACAATAACGGTGGCTAGAATAAAGGGCAGAAGGTAGAGCATAAAGCGAATGAAGTCATATAGAAAGGCTAACGCAATATGTTTGTCAACGCCGTAGACAAAATACCACCCCTGTAACATGCCTTCAAGTTCTTTATAGACTATGAGATGCTCTTGGGCAATCAGACTCTCTTTTTGATGCTGTAGTGCAATATTAAAAAGCCGTCGATCACCGACGGAGATACCGCTTTCGGGATTTTGAATGTAGGCATGTCGATCGGTTTGATGAATGAGATAGCTGTCAAGATTGTTGAGGTTATACTCAAGCACCAAGGTGCCCAAAACTTTTTGGGTATCAAAACTTGCTGTTACAGGAGCAAAAATATAGAGCAGGTTCTCCGCAATGCTGTAGTGTCGAGACCGATTGCCGTTTACATGTAAATGATACGGCCGAAAGAGCATCTCTTTGTTGGAGGAGGCAATAACCTGCTCATGAGTATTCAGAACCAGAAGTGTTAAGTCCAGTTCGTAGTCATCATGCTTTTGGGTAAGCAGTCGGGAAATTCTTTTGTCAATATCATCGGCTATGAGGTCGTCCATAATATCGAGTTGGCTCAAAAAGAGCACCTCTTTTTCAAGGAGATGCAGATGGGTCTGGATGACATGGATGATCATATCGGCTTGATCATACTGCTCTTGAACGGTTTTGTTAAGAATTTTATTTTCACTAAGCAGTAGCGCATAGGCCAAAAAAAGAAGATAGGGTAAAAATCCGATGGCAATAAAAGCGACCAGAAGTTTGTTGCGCAGTGAGCGATGAAAAAAGTCAAACATGAGAGGTGCCGGCATGTAAGGTGTCGGCAATGCAGCGCCGAAACGTTTCGATGTTATAGGGTTTGGTTACATAGGCATCGGCACCGAGCCCCAAGCCTTTGTCGATGGAGTGCGTATCGGAAAGAGCGGAGATAATGATGAGTGGAATGCGGCATAGCATCGGGTCGCTTTTAATCTGTCTGATGGTTTCGTAACCGTTCATCACAGGCATCATCAGATCCATTAAAATGAGATCGACAGCATGTTCTGAAAGTATCTTCAATGCTTCGTTTCCGCGAGACGCTTCTATGACGCAAAAACCCTCTTTGTGTAAAATTTTAGATGCCACTTTTCGGTTCATCAGATCGTCGTCACATAACAGTATCTGCTGCATCATTCGTTCCACCGATAGAGAACATGAACCTCATCATCTACCAGTGCGGCATGAATATAGGCGATTGCGCCCTCAACATTTTTGACAAAAGCAAGAGCGCTCTCTTGAGATTTCATAGTGACAGGAGGTCGATGCCCCAAATAGTGTTGGCGGCTCCAATACGATTGAAGACGCTGAAAACCCATTTGTAAAACGGTACGTTCAAAGCTTTGACGCAGAGGGTTGCCGGCACCAAGGTTCACCGGCACCGTTTTAATCGTTGCAATGCGGGGAAGCTTTTTAAGATAGACGGCGCGAATCTGCGTGACACTGAGTTGGGGGAGGGCTTTGTTGCCAATGACGACATACTCCTGTGCCGCGCAGTGCCAAGAGAGAAGTATAACAATGAACGGCAACGCAAAGTTTCGGCGCATTAGAACAGTACCGAAAAAGAGAATAGCAGCTGGTTGTCACTGTTGCGGGTATGCCACTGATACTCTGTTTTTAGTGCTATGGGGTAGAGCGGTCGGTAGGTATAGCCAAGTAGCGCAAAGCTGTCACGTCTGTCAAGCAGGTTGTTTTGGTAGGACTCTAAGCGGACAATACCGATATGACGCTCGGTCATATAGTAGGTGCCCTGAAGGTATCCGGCATAGGTTGTCGTAAAAGCATGGCTGGAGCGTTGGGAGCCGAGTTCACCCTGAATCTGATAGCGGTCACTTTCGTACTGCGCTGCTACAAGTGCATAGTACGCATTTTGCTCGTAACGGCGCGGTATGTTACGAAAATAGCCGCCGCTTAATTTACATGTAAAATTATTGTATTCATACGAAATACCAATGCCAAAATGGCGATCAATGGCATAATTATTGTAGCCGTTGTCAATGGCTTTGCCCCGTTGGGCAATGAGGTCAATGCTCCATGCCGCCTGATGAAAGGTGCTGTAAGTAAGATTGGCACCGGTGGTAAACATGGGGTATAGAATGTATGAAGAGACGGGGTTAGAGGTGGTTTCTCGTAACACATTAATGTGCATCAGATTCCAAAAGCCGATAGGGGAGTTGTATTTTCCCACACGCAGGGTGTAGTGGTCATCGATGTTATAGTTGAGATGAACGCGCTCCACATAGAGATGCGTGTCACGCTCAATAGTACGGTTACCGCTGTCTTGTGTATGGACGTAAAGCTCTTTGTACTCAAGTTCAAGCATATATGAGAGCGTATCGTTACCGCCGTAACTTAAAAATGCGACATCGTCAACGCGGTAGCGCTGTTCGTCGTCTCTGTTGCGATAGTCAACAGAGAAATAGCCACCGATATAGACAGGAAGATCACCGACTTGTATGCCCTCTCCGAGGGTGTAGTCGGAGTCGGCATGCAACGTGATATTCCATAAAAGACACCACGGTAGCATGACATGTCGTAATAGGGTTGTAAGCGGCACCTTCATCTCCAAGCAGTGTTGATAACGGGCATATTATACACCGCTTAGATGAAGTTCAGATGAAGAGCCGACAGGTTAGCCTGCGGTAATATCCTTGGCTTTTTTCTTGAAGTACTCCTGTTCGGCACGGCAGAGCGGACAGGCTTTTGGTGCTTTTTTACCGCGATGCACATGACCGCACACTTCACAGACATACTCTTCGGTATCGTCGCTTTCAAAAAAGCCTTCTGCTTCAAGTGCTTGTTTTAGTGCCAGATATTCGGCTTCATGCTCCACTTCAACTTTGCCGATGGCAGTAAAAAGCCGAGCAATCTCTTTGAACTCCTCTTCTTTGGCGATGTCAGCAAAGTTAGGGTACATCTCTTCGTGTTCATAACGTTCCCCATCCGCTGCATAGATAAGGTTCTTCTGTGTCGAATCAAGCTCAATGCCGTGAACCAACTTGTTATAGGCCTTAAACTCCGCCATAGCATGATATTTTTCATTGTCGGCAGCTTCTTGAAAAAAGCGCGCAATACGGTGGAGTCCTTCATTCTGTGCCACCTCGGCAAAGAATTCGTATTTGTTACGAGCCTGAGATTCTCCGGCAAACGCTTTCATGAGGTTCACGGCATTCAGATCGGCAGTAATGCACTCCATGGCTTCGTCACAGCAGGTTAAGACACCGCTGCCAACATGAGTTACTTCAACTTCATTACCGCATTGACGGCATTTAATTGTTTTATGCTCCAGTTTATAAAATTAAATAGTATAAAGGATATTTTTTTCCTTTGAGAAATTATAGTAGAATATTTCTTAAAGGAAAATTATTATCACCTAGAAAGGTATGCCATCTGTTTTTCAGTTAATATATTTTTGGTGTCATAAATGCATTGCACATGAACATTGGTTGCCTGCGCTTTGAGCTGTCCAAGTTTTTTTACCATGGGTTCAAGAGTGTTGGGGCTTTCTCCTGCCATGGTTTTATGAATAATTGTTTTTTGAAGGCCTCGAATACGCGGTGTAATGCGTTTGACAGCTTGCATTGTCTGTTGACGCACACGCAGAAGTTTCTTTTTCTGATCCGGTGTCAGCGCCAATGTGGAGTCGTCCCACTGTTGCATGAGCAGCTTGGTCATGTGGGGCATCCCCGAAGCAATAAGAAATTGCGACGGGGCTGCTTTTGGTGAGGGCGTTGCTTGGCGTGCCTGCTGTGTGCCGCACTGTTTTTTGGATGAGGACGCAGCAGGAAAATTGTCGTACATCCAGCCGGCAATACGCTGTAGCTCTTCTTGCGTAACATTGCCTCGTTGCGAAGGCATCAGACCGAAATGTTTGATTTTATCGGTAGTACAGAGGGCTTTCTCTTCCTGGGGGTTGAGCGTGTAGTCGACAATAAATGCAACGGCTGCTTCTTTGCTCTTGTGGTGCATTTTGACATGACGCATGACGCCCATAATCGGAGGAGCGGTAAGTTTTGAAAAATCAGCAGGCGGTGTCGTCACGTGACACGAGGCACACTTTGATGCAAAGAGCGCTTGAGCATTTTCTTGTGCAAGGGCGCTTCCGAAAGACAAACAGAGCAGTGTTGTCGTGAATATAAGCTTTTTGTAGGGCATGATTGAACTCTCCTTGATGGTTTAAGGTATTGTAGCGGAAGCAGGTGAATTATAGATGAACTGTAACATACATGTATTTAGGTATAGTAATGTTGAACTCCTTCAAGGGTGCTGCCCATATTGAGCAGCAGAAGGTCGGCAATGACCAGTGCCGCCATTGCTTCGCACACAACAGAACCGCGAATCGCGACACAGGGGTCATGACGCCCTTTGAGCGTAAGCGTGACCTCTTCGTTATCGGTAGTGAGGGTGGGCTGATCCATAAAAATCGAAGGTGTCGGTTTAAAGTAGATATTTAGGGTCACATCATCACCGTTACTGATGCCGCCGAGAATACCGCCGGCGTGATTGCTATGAAATCCTTCCGTGCCAAGCGTGTCGTTGTTTTGTGAGCCGCGCAGACGACTGCTTTGCATTCCTGTTCCGATCTCAACGGCTTTGGCGGCATTAATCCCCATCATGGCATCGGCTAACAGTGCATCAAACTTGTAGTAGAGCGGCTCTCCCAGACCGATCGGCAAAGAGGTGATACGCAGTGCGACAACGCCGCCGACGGAGTCATGGGCATTTTTGGCATCGAGTATGGCAGCTTTTTGTTGCGACTCAACGGTTGCATCAAGCGCGTAAATATCACTGGTTCGGGCGTACTCAAAGTCGTAGTTTTGAGCATGAATATCGGCAATAGAGCAGATACCGCTTTGTATCTCAATGCCGAGGTGTCGCAACAGTATTTTGGCAACGGCTCCGGCAGCGACGCGTGCTGCCGTCTCACGTGCCGACGACCGTCCGCCGCCGCGATAATCGCGAATACCGTATTTATGAAAATAGGTAAAGTCGGCATGACCGGGGCGAAAAAGATCTTTAATATTGCCGTAGTCTTTGCTTTTGTGATCGGTATTGTAAATGATCATAGCCAACGGCGTACCGGTACTTTTACCGTCAAAGGTACCGCTGAGAATCTCTACCGTGTCGGACTCTTTACGTGCGGTAGCAAATGCATTTTGTCCGGGACGCCGTCGATCGAGTTCGTGTTGAATCAATGCTTCGTTGATCTCGAGTCCCGCGGGAACTCCGTCAACAACACACCCGATGGCTTTGCCGTGGGATTCACCGAATGTTGTAAAAGAAAAGCGGATACCGAAGCGATTCATGCAAGCTCCTTTTTGAGTTTTTTTAGTGCAATTTCTGCCGCCTCTTGCTGTGCGATTTTTTTGCTTTTTCCCGATGCCGATGCATAACGTTTCGCATCAATATACAGTGCAATTTCAAACTCTTTTTGGTGGTCGGGTCCTTTGCTGCTGATGAGTTTATACTCCGGAGTAACGCCAAAGTGGGCTTGTGTGAGTTCTTGCAGAGAGGTTTTGTAATCTTTAAACAGAGATTCCAAAGAGATCTCCTGGTAATTTTCCTCCAAGAGTTTTACGGCAATGTTAGCCACCGTTTGAAGCCCCGCTTCCAAATAGATGGCACCCATAACCGCTTCAAAAGCATTGGAAAGCAGCGAAGACTTACTGCGTCCGTCATTGTTCTCTTCGGCGTTTGACAAAAAGATGAAAGTTCCGAGCTGCAGTGTATTGGCCAGTTCGGTAAAGCTGCTTTCATTCACCAATGAGGCCCGCATTTTAGAGAGCTTGCCTTCGTCGTGTTGGGGAAAACGTTGATAGAGGTATTCGCCGACAATCAGATCCAGTACGGCATCGCCGAGATATTCGAGGCGCTCATTGTTGTAAGGGTGCTTATAGCTTTTATGCGTCAGTGCCTCAACAAGGAGTTGTTTATCTTTAAATGTGTAACCAAGGTTTTTTTCTAAACGTTTAAGATGCTCCATGACCGTCCTTTTTAAATTGTTCTGCTTTTTGTCGCGCCATTTTATCACAACGTTCGTTTTCTTCATGACCGTCATGCCCTTTAACCCAAAAAGCTTTGACGTTGTGCATACGGCTTACCTCAAGATATTCTTGCCATAAATCAGGGTTTTTGACTTTTTTAAAGTTCTTTTTCACCCATCCGTCAAGCCAGGTGTTAATAGCATTGACAACATAAGAAGAGTCAGAGTAGACATCAATATTACAGGGCTCTTTGAGAATTTTAATGCCTTCAATCACTCCGCGAAGTTCCATGCGGTTATTGGTGGTGTAAGGTTCGCCGTCACTGAGAAGTTTCTCATGGTCTTTGTAGCGGACAATAGTGCCGTAGCCGCCGGGTCCGGGATTCCCCAAAGAGGAACCGTCACTAAAAAGTGTAATTTTCTTCAAAAGAGTCCTTTGTTAATAGCATTTCCGGCATGACAGAGTCAATGCAGTGGCAGTTGGGGCACCGCTGGAACGAAAACGGGAAGATATGTTTGCATTGTTGACACAGGTACTCAAATTGTAAGCAGGCACCCTGTTGACGGGAATGTTGCAGCTTAATGAGAATGTCCAATTCAAAAATGGTACTGGAGTTGGCAAGTTCAAACGTCCCTTTGGCGGTAAAGAGTTCACGAAGGTAGGTATGAGCGCTAAGTGTTTCCATATCGAGTTTTTCATGAGGCAAGTGCCATAAAATATCACTCACGCGTGCGAAATCGGCAGGTTTGAGATGGCTCCATGCCAATGCGGCGTCAGTTTGGAACAGGTACTCAAAGACCAAATAGGCAAGGGAGTTGCTCTGTGTATAAATGGTGAGTAGCTTTTGTGTTTTTTCCTCTTGGGAGAGGTGCTGCTGGAGAAGGTAGGCGCATTCAAGGTAGCGCTTTTCATGACTTATGGCTTCATCAAGTTCCTGCAGCGGTTCGAGTACATCAAGGGCCTTTTTATACTCTTTGAGACGATCATATACCAAAAGAAGTGCATAGAGGGCGTTGGGTGTCCGTGGTGCATGTTTTAAAACTTTTAAAAAAATCGCTTTGGATCGTTCCAGAAATCCCGCTTTAAAGTAAGCGGTCCCCAGTAAAATGGCAATGTTCTGTTGTTGTTGTGTGTTTTTCTCGACTTCAAGAATGCTCTGATATATTTCAATGGCTTTGTCATACTCTCCTTGCTGTATGTACGACTGTGCAAGAATGAGCCATGAGCGGTTGGAGACGTTAGCACCGCATATAATGTTTTTGATGTCACCGTCAGAAGAGATGGTGCTGAGATCTTTCATAAAGTTATCTAAATATTTGGAGTCATCTTTGGCTTTGTATCTGCCCCACCAGTAGCTAAAGAAGGTAATCACAAAAATGAGTGCAAAAAATACGATAATCCCAAATAGCGGGTCGCGTGTCTCAATATACAGATTGTTCAAAGGGATTCACTCTATGCTTTTTAACTAATTATACCATCACTTTAGAGGATTCTTGAAGCTTCTATGACGAAGAATGCCAGATTATCTCTTTTAGCATGTGTTCCTCAAAGAGGTATTCGAGTGAAGGTGTTATCGGCAGGGTACAGGTAATATGATGCTTGAAGGAGGGTGTGCAGTGCGGTTGATGCGCCTGAAACGTTTCAAAGTCAGTGCCGACACGTCCATACTGATGGGAAACTTTAGCACTGGTAACGGCAATGGATGCAATGGATTCTCGGTCATCAGAGGGGTGAATCAGCATGATCTCTTCACGATTGTGTGTCACACGAATGACGGGATGGGCAACTCCTGTTTTAAAAAAAGTGAATTGCTGCAGCTCAAAACCTAATAATTTTGCGTTAATAACGGCAACATTAAAGGGCGTCTCTTTGGTCAGAGAGGCGATGCCTTTGGCGGAGATCTCCAAGGGGTAAGGGAGTGTTTTTGGTTGTGACGAACAGCCGTTCAGCAGCAGTAGGCACATGAGTAGTAGGGTGAGTTGTTTCATAGTGAGAGTATAGCATTTTTGAAATAATAAATCCGATGGTGAGCGCAGTGCCCACCGTGCTTAGGCGCGACCTGAAACCATACCGTAGATGGTCATCGGTTTGAGAGCATAGACCTTTAAGAGCCACCAGATCCAGCGTTCTTTGGTAGGATCCAGCGGAAATGAAGGTGTCGGTTTTTTGGTCCAGTTAAATTCGGCAAGCATGACGGTACCGATACTGGTGATAAGAGGACATACGGTATAGCCGTCATAAGCTGCGGGAAGTGTCGGTTTTTTCTCCATGGCCGCAATAAGATTTTCTACGACAACCGCATACTGTTTTCGAGCACTGCCTCCGGTTTTACCCATAGGAACGGCAGCAACATCACCCAGACAGAAAACATTTTTATATTTGACATGCTGCAGGGTCTCTTTGGTGACCGGAACCCAGCCTTTTTTAGAGCCGATTTTGGAGTTTGCTACAACGTCAGGTGCTTTCATCGGTGGCGTAACATGAATAAAGTCATACTTTTTTTCTACAAGTTTTGACTTGTTGATTGTGGCAAACTCTTCAATATCTTCGTCCCATTCGCCCTTTTCGGTCCAACTGTGTTTAAAGGTGGCAATTTTGGCATCGGTATCGAGCTTCACGAGATTGTGTTTATAGTGCCACTTAAAGCCACGATCTTTAAACTGCTGTAAAATGGCTTCATGGTATTCAGGAACTCCAAACATCTTGCCGCCGTTTGGTAAAAAAACAAGGTCAACTTTATCGCGTACTCCCGCCTCAACCAAACGTGAATGCATGAGATAGATCATTTTTTTAGGAGCACCGCCGCATTTAATGGGGGTATTGGGGTGGGTAAAGAGAGCCTGCAGTTTCTCCGGTCCCGTATGTGCTTTCGCTTGTGCAATTAATTCTTGCATTCCTTTCCATGTGTCAGCCGCACCGTCTCTAAAGTAGACGGAGTAGACGCCGTTTTTACCCACTTTTTCTTTAACAACGGCATTGTCCGCTCCCGATGAGGTAATGACCCCTTCAAGACCTTCAATAGCTCCGTAGTCAAGCATGAGACCGGTAGCTACGACCAGGTAGTCGTAAGGTACGTTCTGCCCGCCGGCCGTAGTGACGCTGTTGTTGTCCGGATCAAAAGAGACAACGGCATCTTTAATCATGGTGACATTATCGGGTGTGTGATCATCGCGGTTGTAGATAATATCCTCTTTTTCCCAGACGCCGGCACCGACAAGGGTCTGTCCGGGCTGGTAAGAAACCGATGTCGGATCGGGTTCAATTATGGTAATATCGGGATTGGAGAGCGTTCGACTCAATTTTGCAGCGACCGCCATTCCAGAAATACCGCCACCCACAATAACAACTTTTCCGGTAGCATCTGATGCGTGAACTTCTGTAGCACTTCCTGTGCCTGCCAGCATTCCGGCGGCCAATGGCGAGACCGCTAAAAACTTCATGGCATCACGACGCGTCATGCTGCCTTCGTGCTTTTCAATATCTGAAAGAATCTCTTCCAATAAGTTATCCTTATGCATTTTGTCAACCTTGTGTGTGTTTTAATAATTTACTATTTTACATTGTGAATCTAAAACTATCCTTGCGCCGATAAAAAGTTTAGTAAATTCGCCCAATTATCATCTGGATTGATACATTTTCACCATATTCGTTTCGATTAATGGTATAAGAGCAGGTAAGTTTCTGCTCTTTCGGAAACGGGATATGTTGTCGAAAGGCGATCATTTGGTGGGTTACGGCAGTATGATCGCGAAAGGATAACTGTAAGCGGGAGTGAGCGTTGTCAGTTCCGAAATAACTGATATGATGCACCAGAGTCTCTTTGGCAAGAAATTGAGGACGGGGGTTGCCTTCTCCATAGGGCTCAAAAGATTCTAAAATATGTAAAAGCTCAAAGTCAATAGTGTCACCTTTTAATTCACCGACAATGGCTTCTGACTCAAGGAAGTCGGCAGGGTCTATTGTTGCGGCTTGCCGATTCAGCGCTTCTGTAAAGGGGGCAATGTTTTCCATGCGAAGCGATAATCCGGCTGCCATCTTGTGCCCGCCAAACTTCTCTAAAAACGTAGCCTGTGTTGTCAAAAGCGCATAAATATCGACATTACCGATACTGCGAGCACTCCCTTTGGCAATACCCTGATGAATGCTGAGTACAATAGCGGGTTTTGAAAAACGTTGCACCAGACGGGCAGCAACAATACCGACAACGCCCTCGTTCCAACCTTCCGAAGCAACGACAATGATGGGGTCATCGGAATTTACATGTAAAAGAGCCTCTTCCGTGAGATCTGCCTCGGTACGTTTGCGTTGTACATTTAAGGCACTCAGTTTTTCAAAATGCCTGTATGCCTCTTGGGGTGTTGATGCCGTGAGAAAGTGAAGGGCTAGAGCAGCATCGTCGAGGCGGCCGGCTGAATTGAGCCGCGGTGCTATCTGAAAGGCAATATCCTCGGAGCTAATGGAGGATTTGTTAAGAAATTCACGAATAACGACAGAGGCGGGGCGGGTGGCGTGGTGCATCTGTTTGAGTCCGGCTTGAACAATAGCACGATTAATGTGGGTTAAGGGCATGACATCGGCAATAACAGCGAGCGCTAAGAGATCAAGGTATTCACTCATATTGATGTTACGACCAAGGGTTCGTTTGAGTAGCGCCATGAGGAGCCATGCAACCTGTGCACCGCAAATATCTTTAATGGGGTAGGGACACTGCGGCAGTTTCGGATTGACAATAGCGTATGCATCAGGCAGGATGTCAGAAGGAGTATGGTGGTCGGTAATAATTAAATCAATCTGACGTGCTTTACAGAGTGCTGCGGCTTCAACGGCACTGATGCCGTTGTCTACCGTAATAATAAGGTCGGCATCAATTCGTTCAAGCACGGAGGCAGAGATACCGTAACCGTCATGAAAGCGATTGGGAATGGTGACACTAAGCGGGTAGCCAAGGGTTTTAAAGAAGAGCGTAACAATGGCACTTGAGGTAACGCCGTCAACATCATAATCTCCTACTAGGGCGATACGCTCTTTGTTGCGTATGGCGTCGGCAATGCGTTGCGCGGCACGTTCCGCATTGAGTAGCAGCGCTGGATCGGGAATATCTCGGAGTGTTTTAAAGCCGTCTTGAAATCGCCGAGCAAGTATCTTTTTAAGATCTTCTTTGTCAATGTGAGGAGGTTCAGAGTTGTTTAGCATGGTGCAGCGTGGCATTGACAAAAGCTAAAATTGCCGGATTTGGCGTTTGCAGACGGGAGGTAAACTCCGGATGGAACTGTACCCCCAAAAACCAAGGGTGATCTTGAACTTCAACGGCTTCTATGAGACCGTTGGATTCTCCCGTAATAATCATACCGGCATTCTCAAGAGCTTCCCGATAATGGGGATTGGCTTCGTAACGATGACGATGACGCTCATAAATGGTGGCTTTATTGTTGTATGCGGCACGCAAAAGAGAGCCTTCTTTGGTATCGCACGGGTATTGCCCCAGTCGCAAGGTTCCGCCCATGGGAGATTCATGCGTTCGAATTTCCGTGTGTCCGGACTGGTTCATAAATGTGTCAATCAGATAGATAAGCGGATGAGACGTTTTGGGATCAAACTCGACCGAATTCGCCCCTTTGAGCCCTAAAACATTGCGGGCATACTCCACCAGAGTCAATTGCATACCCAGACAGATACCGAGGTAGGGAAGTTTGTTAATGCGGGCATATTCAATTGTCGAAATTTTCCCTTCAATACCGCGTGCCCCAAAGCCGCCTGCAACCAAGATGGCATCACAGTCACTCAGTAGCGCTTCAGCCCCTTTGCTCTCTACTTCTTCACTGTCAATCCAGCAGATATCGACCTTTGTGTCAAGGTGTGCTCCGGCGTGAATCAGTGCTTCAGTCAATGATTTGTAGGACTCTTTGAGCTCAAGATATTTACCGACAAAGCCAATGACAATACGCTCGCTTGGAGCGACAATTTTTTTCACCAGCGAATCCCATTGCGTCATATCGGGATGCAGTTCGCCGAGTTCAAGTTCTTTGGCAATAGGGGTTAAAATATTTTGTTGTAAAAAACTCATGGGAACGGCATAAATAGTCGGTGCGTCCAGAGCTAAAATGACACTGTCTTGTGCAACATCACAGCTCATTGCGAGTTTTTTTCGGAATGTTTTGGGTAGCGACTCTTCGGAACGGGCAATAATCATCTGCGGCGTAATCCCGATACGGCGCAACTCTTGTACCGAATGTTGTGTCGGTTTACTTTTATGCTCACCGGCCGCTTTAATATAGGGTATAAGCGTGACATGAATAAAAAATGTACCCGCAACGTCTTCATCGTGCTTCATTTGACGGATCGCTTCCATAAAGGGAAGTCCTTCGATATCGCCGACCGTTCCTCCCAATTCGACAACAAGCAGGTCATGCCCCATTCCCGCCTGCTTGATGCGATGGACGATTTCGCCGACAATGTGCGGTACGACTTGAATGGTCTGTCCCAAATAGCCACCGGCGCGTTCCCGTTCAATAACAGAGCTGTAGACCTGCCCGGTAGTAAAATTACTGCTTTTTAAAAAAGAGGCATCCAAAAAGCGTTCATAGTTTCCTATATCGAGGTCGGTTTCGGCACCGTCTTCGGTTACAAAAACTTCGCCGTGTTCGAGGGGACTCATGGTTCCGGGGTCAACATTAATGTAAGGATCAATTTTGAGCATACCAACATTCTTACCGGCGTGCTTCAGAAGTGCTCCCACACTTGCTGCAGTAATTCCTTTGCCCAAGGAGCTCAATACTCCACCGGTCACAAATATATATTTGGTCATTTTGTTCGTCCCCTGTCACATGTCATGTATGGTAATGCTTGAAGGGCAGATTATATACTATCTACACTTATAAAATCTAAAGGAAGCTGGAACTTATCGGCGTAGAAGTCATTTTAGAGGCTATCTTAAAGGGGGTTTATTATATACTATTAGCATTAAAAGGTGAAACGAGATAATGGATTTAGCACTGTATTACGGATTATTTGCTCTCACTCTTTCTGTTGTCATTAATTTAATGTTGAAAAAGATGGGTATTTCTCAAATTATTGGCTACATTATTACCGGAACCGTTCTGGTATATGCGTTTGATCTGCACCATTTGACAGACTCTCATGTCTTGGAGCTTATTGGTGAGTTTGGTATTGTTTTTTTAATGTTTACGATCGGCTTGGAAATTTCGCTCGCCAAAATGAAGCAGATGCGTCAAGAGGTCTTTTTTAACGGTTCCCTGCAGGTAGGAGTGACGACGGTATTGTTTTACCTTATTATTCACTACCTCTTTGGGATTGATATGATTTCGTCACTTATTGTGGCTCTGGCGCTCTCCCTCTCTTCGACGGCCGTAGTGCTGACCCACCTGAAAAACTCCAAAGAGATTCATCTGCCCTATGGCCAGCGATCTGTAGGTATTTTAATTTTTCAAGATCTTGCCGTCATTCCTATTCTTCTGTTTTTAGGATTTTTAACATCAGAAGAGATGTCGCTTCAAGCGGTGTTGATAGAGACCGTTTTAAGTGCAATAGTGGTACTGGGACTGCTGTTTATCTTGGGGAAGCGTGTAATGACATGGATGTTACGCTTCTCTGCAGAAAGCGGTGTGGAAGAGCTTTTTATGGGTTCGGTATTTGTTATTGTCTTTGGTGCCGCACTTTTTGGACACAGTATGGGATTTACCTACTCCTTAGGTGCCTTTGTCGCCGGAATGATTATTGCTGAAACACGCTACCATCATAAAGTTGAAGCCGATATTGCCCCGTTTAAAGATCTATTGCTGGGTGCCTTTTTTGTAACGGTAGGCATGAAGATTGATTTGGAGTATTTCTTTTCACATATCGGTACGATTGTCATGTTGCTTGCGTTGGTCTTTCTCATTAAAGCCATTGTTATTTTTGCAACGCTTATGATTACCTCTCCTCGTGACACATCATTAAAAAGTGCTTTGGCTATTTCACAAATCGGTGAATTCTCTTTTGCAATTCTGGCGGTAGCAAGTACGTATCGTTTACTTGAACCTGATCTGATACAGACGCTGATTTTAATGGTGGTTGTCTCCATGATTCTTACACCGTTTCTTATTGCCAAGGTAAATGAAATTGTGATTCGCGTCTTTAAGGAGAAGGTCTATGAGAATAATTTTGCCGCGTTAAAGCAGCGCAAAAACCATGTTGTACTGTGCGGCTATGGTACCAGTGGCAGGTTTATTGCGCAAAAATTGGAAAAACGCGACGTAAAGTATTTGGTTGTTGATAATAATCTTAAGCAACTGAAATGGGCGGTACGGGACGGCAAAGAGGCCTATTTTGGTGATCTCTCTAAAAAAACCATGCTCGACGCACTGCATATTGAAGATGCGGCAACTGTGATTCTTGCTGTCGACAACCTTGAAAAGAAGCGGCAGATTTGTGAAGCGATGACACAATATACCCATAATGTAAACTTGGTGGTGGAGGTACGGAGTCAGGCGGAGAAACGCTATCTCTCGAGCTGTCGCATCTCTACGCTTATCAATAGTAAAAAAGAGGTAGCTAAAATTATTGTTGAGGCAACATTGCGCTGTGACTTAGAGTAGCGCAAACTTTTTTTGCATGCGCTCGGCGACATTAAGAAATTTGTCGCTGTTAAGATGGTGCGACTCAAGAAATTTCTGAGCCTTTGCAATGGAGTGTTCGCTGAACTGTTCTTTGAGATTGACTGCCAATCGGACGGCACGTAATGCAATGGAGAGTTTCTCCACAATAAAAGACGGGGTGTTTTCGCCATCGAGCGTGCGCATGCATTCAATAAAGATATCTTCAAAATTCCAATGTTCAAAGAGTAGCGCATTGACTTGAGCCGTACTCATATTTACATGTAAATTTTCAGCTACTCGAATCTCTTTGTGTGTTGTTAAATCTTCTAAAAAGGCTTTTTTGTCTTTATGCTCAATAATGTTTTTAGCAATCAAGATGGCTCCGGTTTCCATTAAAAATGCCATGGGCACCAAGAGTTTGGCTTTTTCAACATCAATCCCCATATACCATTGAAAAATAAAAGTGCTTTGAATGGTACAGATATCGGCGAAGGTACGATTGTCAATACCGTAAGGAGACATATCAATGGTAAAGCGCTGTTCCATTGCCGACTTCAGTGCCATGGCACGAATGGTGGCGGCACCAAAAAGGGTGGTTGCCTGTAAAATAGAGCTAATTTGTTTAGAGAAACTGTACAGCGGAGAGTTGGCACTGGCTAAAATATTGGTAGTCAGTGCCGGATCACTCTCAATAATGGCTACCACTTCGTTAATGTCGGGATGTTCGTGTTGTGCAAATAAAGATTCGAGTTTTTGAACGGACTCCGGTAGAGGCGGCAGTTTCTCTACCTGCTCCATAATGGGGACATACGGCATATTAGTGTACTCCTTGATGCTCTTCGGTGACGAGCCATTGCAAATAGTTGATTGACCATGTCAGGTCCGTAAGGGCTTCAGCAATACCCGGCTGAGGTGTTTGCAGGTTGTTATTGAGCTCTTGGAGCCGTTGTTTTAGATAGGTTGCCATGCTGTAATAGGTGTTGAACGAGTGTTCGTCCTGAACTTTAAGGATCTCTGCTTCAAGCGTTGCGGTAAGCTCTGTTTCATTGGGGAAAATATTGCCGGCTTTGCGAAGGGTGCGTTGCACTTTTTGCAGATGTTTCATATCGAGCTTGAACATCTCCTGCATTAATTCCCCCGCGATCCCGGTTTTACGGCAATGGAGCCGTTGCGGCACAGTGGGCACTCTTCTGGTGTGTACATGGCAAAATCAAAATCGGCCAGTGCAAAAAACGGTGTGGTATCGGGAAGTTTGCAGTTATGTTGACGTGTTGTGTTGCCATTTTCGCGTTGGCAAAAGCCCCGATTGGCCAGCGCTGCAAAAGCGACTACTTTGCCGCCAAGCCGCTCAATAACAGCGGCCGCTTCCATGGCGGAGCCGCCGGTGGTAATAATATCTTCACAGATAAGTACTTTCTCGCCTTTGGAGACATCAAACCCGCGTCGAAGGGTCATGGTGCCATCAACGCGTTCGGCAAAAATAGAGCGTACGTTCAGTGCGGATGCCAGTGCGTATCCGGCAATGAGACCGCCGAGTGCCGGTGCGCAAACGGTATCTACCGTTATGCCGTATTCTTGAATTTGAATTGCTAAAGCTTCTGCAAGCGTTTCGGCAGTACGTGGATTTTCCAATACTTTTGCCGATTGCAGATAAAACTGCGAATGGTTGCCGGAACTCAGTTTAAAATGCCCTTCCAAAAGAGCATCCGCATCCATGTAAATGTGTTTGACGTCCATTGTCTAGACCGTCATAATAGATTGTTCTTTGTCTTTGAGGATCTCCTCAAGCTTGGCGATATGGCTATCGGTAATTTTTTGAATATGCTCTTGTGCCGCTTTAGATTCGTCTTGAGTAATCTCTTTTTCTTTTTCAAGTGCTTTAATTTTATCGTTGGCTTTTTTACGATCGTTTCGGATGGAGACTTTGGCCTTTTCTCCCATGCTTTTCATCTTTTTAACACTCTCTTGTCGCTGCTCCACGGTCATCGGCGGGAAGAAAAGTTTAATCTGTTCACCGTCATTGTTGGGATTGACGCCAATATTGGCACGGGCAATAGCGCTCTCAACATCACCTAAAATATTTTTTTCCCATGGAGAGACGGTAATTGTTGTAGCGTCGGTAGCGAGAATAGTTGCTACCTGTGCCAATGGAGTAGGTGTACCGTAATACTCTACCATCACAGTATCTAAAATACTCACCAGCACCTTTCCGGTACGCAGTGATTTAAATTCATGAGTCATATGCTCAATAGAAGATTGCATATTGGATTCGCACTCGCTGTATATTTCGTCTATCATAGGTCCTCTTTGTATCGATCTGTTATAAAGTTACAGATGAATTGTAGCAAGAAATGTTTTAATCCCAAAACAAAACGTGAAAATACAAGCAGGATGCTTGTATTTTAGGGGTTAGTTCGAAGTATTGGCTTCAGAAACCGGCATCTGGGTATGCGGTGTCGCTTCTGTGGCTGCAGGAGCTGACGTAGTTACATTCTTCTCTACGGATGCGGCAGGTGCTTCTGCTGACGGTACACTGACGGGAGTTTCGTGCGTCGAGGGGATACTTGGAGCAGGGATATTGGTAGGCTCTACTACGGTATCTACAACGGATTTGGTATGTTCTTCCCCATAGTAATAGCCAAGTGCAATAGTGTTGGCAACAAATAAAAAACCGAGAAAAAATGTTGTTTTAGCCAAAAAACTTCCCGGTCCTTTTGCTCCAAATACCGATTCGTTAGAACCGCTGTATGCACCTAAACCGATACTTGAGCTTTTTTGAAGCAGTACAACAATGGTGAGTACTACTACTAAAACAATCTGCGAAATTAGCAAAAAGCCTGTCATAATTTAGGATCCTTTACATATATAAAAAGTGGCGAATTATATCAGAAAAATCTTTGTTATATTATTAAGAACACTTAAGGTATAATTTCAAAAATATACTAGAGGATGCCGATTGTGAAGACGTTGATGATAATAATCGGGGTGTTTGTTCTGCTACTGCTGCTTTTTGTGGCCCCTTTTATTGTGCCGTCATCGACAAAAGAGAGCAGTAAAGCGCTGGTTACGACCTCCATTTTTCCTTTGTATGATATTTGTAAACAGATCGCCAAAGAGCGTGTTGATGTGATGATGTTGATTCCGTTTGGAGTGGATATTCACACGTTTGAGCCCTCACCCAAAGAGCGTATTGCGTTACAGAAGAGCCGACTTTTTATTTATAGCGGAACGCATCTTGAGCCTTGGACCAGAGGTCTTGAGGGGAATAACAGTATCGACATCAGTCGTTATGTGAAACTTCGGACTCTTTCTGATGATGACAACTGCTCTGATCATCATCATCATGATCACGAGCAGCATCATTATGACCCGCACTACTGGCTCGATATTGACAACATGATAATAGCGGCTCGAGTCATTACGGAAAAACTTTCTGTGCTTGACCCCCCTTCACAAGCCTACTTTGAAAGCAACTTGAAAACATACATTGCGACACTGGAAAAATTAAAACAGGCCTACAAAGCTACACTTTCTACATGTAAGAAAGATTTTATTATTGTCAACCATAATGCTTTTGGATATTTAGGCAGTGAATATCACTTTCATATTGCTTCATTGAGCGGATTTTCAACCGATGCACTGCCGAGTGCCAAGAGCATGAAAACGTTAATTGATACCGTGAAGGAGCATCATGTGAATGTTGTCTTTTTCGAGCCTTTCAGCAGTGAACGGTTAATGCAAACCGTTGCCAATGAGAGCCATACGAAGGTTGCTGTTTTGCATCCTTTGGCAAATATTACCCGCGCGGAAGTAGCTGCTCAAAAAAGTTATAACGATATTATGCGAGAAAATCTTCAAAAATTATCGCAGGCTTTGGAGTGTGAATGACCTTTCACGTTCCTGTATTTGAGACGAAAGAGATCTCGTTAAACATTGGGGGCCATCGGGTGCTTCATCGGATATCCATGCAAATTTTCCAAGGGGATTATGTTGCTATTATTGGTCCCAATGGAGGGGGAAAAACAACCCTGATTCGTATTTTATTGGGGCTGCAGCAAGCAACATCGGGGGAGGTACTGCTGTTTGGAATGAAACAAAAAGCATTTACGGCATGGCATAAAATCGGCTATGTTCCCCAGAGGGCGACTCAAATAGATACCAATTTTCCTGCAACGGTGTTGGAGGTTGTCATGATGGGACGTATTCCCAAGCGAACATTTTTTGGTATGGAGCGCAGTGTCGATCGTGACATTGTTCACGACATCATGCTGAAAATGGATGTGCTTGATCTAAAAGACAAACTAATCGGTACACTTTCGGGGGGACAGAGACAGCGGGTGATGATTGCGCGGGCGTTGGCATCTGAGCCGGAAGTTCTTATTTTGGATGAACCCAATACCGGGGTTGATGTTGTATCGCAAAAGCGTTTTTACGACCTGTTGCGTCAGCTCAATAAAGAGGAGCAGATGACCATTGTGTTTGTGACGCATGACGTCGGCGTTATTGCTGATGATATCGGCAGGCTTTTTAGTGTGAATGAAACACTGTTTACATGTAATAACCCCAAAGAGGCCATAAGTTGTGAAGAGATGAGCCGGCTGTACGGTATGGATGCACACTTGATTCGTAATCACCACCATCACTAGGAAGCGTCATGGAAATTTTTGAATATGACTTTATGCAACGTGCATTTATCGCTGGGATTATTGTTGCCGTTATTGCCTCTGTAGGCGGATCATTTGTTGTTCTCAAGCGCTATTCGCTTATTGCTGAAACGTTGGCACATTCTGCTCTGGTCGGTGTGGCCATTGGTCTGGTCGCCGGTGTTTCGCCCATTGCGGTAGCCGTGGGATTGGCGCTTATTAGTGCGTGGAGTATTGAATATCTACGGTCGTATTTCAATATCTATTCCGATTCTATTTTGGCTATTTTCCTTTCGGGTTCTTTGGCGTTAGCCATCTTGATAGTCTCATTGGCGGGCGCTTTTAATACATCGCTGTTTAGCTATTTGTTTGGTTCGATTCTGTCGGTAAGCAACGAAGAACTATGGGTAATGGGCAGTACCGGCGCTGTGGCATTGCTCTTGCTTCTTGGATTTTATAAAGAGTTCTACTTTATTGCATTTGATGAAGAGGTGGCACAGGTAAGCGGACTTAAAGTTGTCTTTTTTAACTTTTTGCTTATAACGATTGTTGCTGTTATTATTGCACTCTCTATTCGGGTGGTAGGCACGCTGCTCATTGGTGCGCTTATGGTTATTCCTACGGTGTCGGCGTTGCAATATCAAAAAGGGTTTGCCGCAACGATTTGGCTTGCACTTTGCTTCTCTTTGGTAGCCGTAATATCGGGCATGTTTCTTTCGTACTACCTTGCGTTGCCAAGCGGTGCGATCATTGTTATGTGTATTTTAGTCATTTTTATCATTTCGTTATTGCTGAATCGGACATCATGAGAGTACACGCAGAGTTTTCACGTTCGGCAGATACCTATGAGCAGTATCATATGATTCAGCAGAAAGTGGTCAATAAGCTTATAGGTTCAATTTCCGATATGCCCCAAAAAATTCTTGATATCGGTTGCGGCAGCGGCGCGGTATTTAAAGCGATAGACTGGGAGTTAGAGCATTTTACGGCACTTGATTTTTCAGAGTCTATGCTCTCAAAACACCCTGTATCAAAAGATATTACATGTAAATTGGCAGATTTTAATGAAGAGGATACTTTGGAAAAAATATCGGGTGACTTTGATCGAATTATTTCGGCATCGGCATTGCAATGGGCGGTACATTTAGATAGGGTTTTTGCTGCCATTGCCGCCTTTAAGGCACCTGTGTCACTGGCAATATTTACATGTAATACTTTTGAAAGTCTCTATAAGTGTGCCAAGCTCAAGCCGATTTTGCGATGTTCGGATGAGGTTATCACATTGGCAAAAAAACATTTTGATGCACACTTTGAGGTTGTGACGTATACGTTGGCATTTGAATCACCTCGTGAGATGTTTCGCTACATTAAAAAGAGCGGTGTGAGTGGGGGACGACGCGTGTTGAGCTACAAGCAGACAAAACGGTTGATGCAAGAATACCCGCATAACTATCTGGAATTTGAAGTACTGTTTATTTGCAATTAAGGAGCTGTTCTTTTTCTAAAGCATAGAGTTCATAGCGTATGGTCTTAAAATGCTCGGAGAGCGTAGGATCAATAAGTTTATAGAGTTCTTCTAATACCCGGGAAGACTCTTGAGTACGTTTATAGTTAGCAATTACAATGCTTTCAAGTGTCGTACGACTCATTTCACTTTCAGTGCTTGGGCGCAGTACATCATTATTGCTGTCGCGGGAGTGGAGTAAGGTTCTTGTATCATCAATATTGCTCTGATGGCGTAGTTTTTTTAATGTTGAAGCGAGGTTTTTGTCATTGTAAGAGTAACGCGCAATATCTTCAATCACACGAATGCCCTCTTTGAGGCGGTTTAGGTTTGCATCTATCACCCGAAGCAGTTCGGGTGACAGATGTTTAGTCGTTGTTGTTTCCAAAGATACCAAAAAGCTGCAGTAAGGCTGTAAAGATATTTAAGAAATCCAAATAGAGTGCAATCGCACCATCTATAGCAGTCTCATAAGCACCGCGAATAATATTTTGCGTGTCATAAACGACGAGCACACTAAAGAGCATAACAATAACGGCTTGAATAAGCACATGTAAAATCGGACTTTGCAATAAGAATATATTTAACAAAGAACCGACAATAACAACGATAACCGCAATCATTAGCGGTTTCCCATAACCGGTAAAGTCTTTGGTGGTCTTAATGGCAAACAGACTCATACCGCCGAAAATAACAGCTGTCATGGCAAATGCATTACCAATAATCATGCCGCCGCCTTCCATGGCCAATGTCATAGCCAACAGTGGGGCGAGCGTAATACCTGTCATAAACGTAAAGGCAAACATGACGGCCAAATTAATACCCGGCTTGTGTTTGACAAAGTGCAATCCTATCAGTAGAGCAATCTCTACAGCAAAAAGAATCCAAAATACCGAATGTATGGCCGCAGCCATCGGTACACCGACATAAGCACCTACAGCACCTGCCATCATTGAAGCGGCAAACAGCTTGTAGGTCTCTTTTACAAAAGCAACCGTCTGAGATTCTGAACGCACACTTTCATACTGGACATGCTCACTCTCTCGGGCATAATCACGATCATATAATCCCATCGTCTTATCCTTTTACTTAATTTTGTGGTTTGATGTAGAACTATAAATTTATATAATGAATGAAGAGTAAATGCAAACTTAGGTAAATATTTACTATTAAAGTTAATATTTTTCCCCAATGAAAAAGAAATTCAACAATTTAGCCGAAAAGTCCTTGACAAAGGGGCGTGATTTTTCTATAATTCCCGTCCACAAACGCGAGTGGCTTTAGGAATAGGGCGACAGGAGAGGCGTTTGAGATCATTGAAAACTAA
>JALSLA010000008.1 GCA_026988515.1 Helicobacteraceae bacterium
GACACAACGGTTACTTGTTAAATCCGATAATGTAATAGGTGTCTTTCCCTTCTACTTTTTGAAGTTTGACTTTGTATTTATTGCTGAAGTGTTCAATTTTTTCTAACGCCGCCTCTTTTAACGCAGCACTGGGAGACTCGATTTTAATTTTAAAGTAGTCATTGGAGTTGGACATGGCAACATACGAATTTTCTATTTGTAATGCTTTGTGCAGATCAATAATATGTTTTCCGATTTTCTCAAAACCCTGCGTATTTTCAATAATACGTGCTACCTGATCCGTTAACGCCTCATTGGACATATAACCTAACTGATTTAAAATTGCATCTGTCTGCATCGTGGCTCCTCACCTAAATATAATTTTTTTTTGACAATTATATTAACATAAATAGATTGATAAAGACAAAATGGATACAATATGTAAAAAATTTGGAAGATTTGTTCGCAATGAAAAACTTTTTTCAGACTATTATTAATAATATTCCACCCTTGCCGGAATCTGTCATGCAGATAGAACGGTTGGCAAAAGACCCCGATGCCACCTACAGAGACATGGCCGATCTCCTGCACCAAGACCCGCTGGTATGCTCTGAAATCCTCAAAGCCGCCAATGCGCCGCTTTACGGATTTTCTCGTGAAATTAAAACACTTGAGAGTGCCATTTCACTCTTTGGTATCGGAACCGTTCGCGGTTTTGTTCTGGCAGTCTATATTCGGGAAAACTTTAATTTTAATCTTGACGCATACGGCATTACTTCCAAACACTTCTCCTATACGGCAAACAGGCACCATGCCTTTACCGTAGCGTGGTACCTAAGACACAATCCCTCTCTTTTTGATGTACTCTCTCCGGCAGCTTTTTTATCCAATCTCGGCCAAGTACTTATTTCACAATACCTGATTGAACATAATATTGTAGCTCCGTTTAAAAAAGCGCTGCTCTCCACAATTGACATTGCCACTATCGAGAGAGAATTTTGTGACACAACCACCGTAGCACTCAGTGCTGAAATTTTTGACGCCTGGTCTTTAGATGACCGCCTTGTTTGCACATTACGTTACATGGACAACCCTCTGCAAGCCAGTGAATGCGACATTTTGACGGCACAGATTTTACAGTGTGTGCATACACTCATTCCCTATAACGGTCTTATCACCGAAAAAAGTTTTGCCGAGGCTAAAAAGCTTGTCGAACAGTATCATCTTGACATGCCCCGTTTTTTAAAAGCACTGGACAAATTTCAGGAATGTTAAAACAGCTCCTTATTCGCCTCTCATTAGGGTTGCACGACATCGATGTAAGCCGTGAGGAACGGTCAGTTGTGACGCAACTGCTCGATGACAACATTCTTGTTTTTGAAAACGGTATCTATCGCATCCCCTCCAAATTTCGTGCCGGTACTATCGCTTTGGTACAAAACGGTTCGGCATACCTGCAAGCCGTAGCGCTCAATACCCGTGATCTCTTTATTGCGGCCGATGACCTTCATGAGGCACAAAACGGCGATCTGGTCATTGCCAAACGGATTTTAGGAAAACGCGGGGCTCCAAGTGCCAAAGTTGTCGCCATTTTGGGACGTGAGGAGAGCTACTCTATTGCTATTGTTCAGACCAAAGAGGGAGAGCGCCGACTCAGTGATATTAAAACGCTCCACCCCGCAGGTGTTGCCGTGACTGCCGAAACCCTTCAGACGTATGCGGAAGGCACCTTGCTGCGTATTAACAATGCAACCCAACGCATTGATGCGGTACTGGGTAATATCAGCGACGCTACAGTCGATGAGTCAATCGTGTTGGCACGCTATAACAAACATGATGCTTTTGAAAGCGATGTCATCTCGCTTGCCCAATCTTTCGGTACTAAAGTTGATCCTTCCAAATACCCGAATCACCGTGATCTTCGCCATCTACTCTTTTGCACTATTGACCCCGTTACGGCAAAAGATTTTGACGATGCTATCTGCTGGAACGAGGAAGCACACATTTTACATGTAGCCATTGCCGATGTGAGCAGCTATGTCACCCCCTTCGGTGCTATTGATGCCGAGGCCATCTACCGGAGTTTTTCTATTTATCTGCCGCATCGCTCCATTCCGATGCTGCCGCGACAACTCAGTGAAACCCTCTGCTCCTTGCAACCTCATGTAGATCGTCTGGCCTATGTGTTTGAGATTCATCTGGACAAAAAAAGTCTTAAGGTGATCAAAAGTGAGCTCTACGAAGCCCTCATCCACTCCCACCGCCGCTTTAACTATGACGAGGTCGATGCGCTCTTTGAGGGGGCACTGCAATCTACATGTAAAACCGAAGAGGCTATTTTTCAGTCACTGCGCCACCTCAGAAACGTAACAAACAGGCTCAAAACCATTAGAATGCAACGCGGTTTTGACTTTCGTTCCCACGATCTGGTCATGCAACTTGACGATCAACAACATCTCGTCGCCACCTTCTATGCCGAAGAGACACCCTCACATGCACTTATTGAAGACTGCATGCTGCTTGCCAATAAAGCGGCGGCACAACGCTACGACCGAGGGGTTTTTCGTATTCACGAACCGCCTTCACAAAACAAACTGCAAAATCTGTATCAAGAGCTTGCCGGTATCGGTATTTTTGTTGAACCGAAAGAGTCGGTACACGACACCATCTTGGCAATTCAAGACCAAGCAGCACTGCGAGGTATAGAGAGTGAAGTCGATACTCTGATTATCCGTGCACAGATGCAGGCACGATACGCTTCGGAAAATATGGGGCATTTTGGACTCGGTTTTGATCGTTACACCCACTTTACCTCGCCCATTAGACGCTACTCCGACCTTATTGTCCACCGTCTGCTTAAAGCTGTCAGCTCCAACGACAAAGAAGAAGCGGCCTATGTACTGCGAAATATTGACGCATTGTGCATTGCCATCAGCGAAAAAGAGCGTGAAGCCGCTGCCATTGAACAAGAGTTTAAACAGCGTAAATTTGCACGCTGGGCACAAGAACATATTGGCGAAAGTTTTCAGGCTCGCATTAATGCGACCGAACCCGAACTGACCGCCGAACTGCATGACACTATTGTCGGAGCCAAACTTTACATCGGTACAACTCCCCACCCTGTTATGCTTTTTGACGATGTTACCGTGACAATTGAACGGGTGGACCTGCTTACGGCAAAAATTTATGCCGCACTCACCCACAAGGCTGCAGATCATGCGTAATCGAAAAGAACTTGATGCCGCCATTGCCGCCAATACAGTACCCAACGCATTAATACTCTTTGGTGAAAGCCACTTTCTCATTGACCGATACATTACGACGCTTTCCAATATCGCTGATGCCAACATACTTAAAATGTACCATGACGCATACCACTTCGAAACAGCAAAAGCACACCTTTCGCAAGGATCGCTCTTTGGAGGCGAAAATCTTCTAGTCGTTAAAAGAAGTAAAAAAATTCCCAAGGGCGATCTTGACAAGCTTATTGCCCTCTGTCACAACAACAGTGCAAATATTTTTATTTACGGTTACTACGGTGATGACTACAAAACACCGCACAAAGCTTTTACCAAAAAAGCCGGCGGTGACTTTGTACGTCTGTACCACCCATTTGCCGGCGAAGCTCTGGCCATTGTCAAGCAGGAGGCACAACGGCTGGGCGCATCACTTGACCACTACAGCATTCAGCACCTTCTTGCTACCCAAAACGGTGATATCGCTCTGGCTTGCAACGAACTGAACAAACTGGCAGTACTGCAGACACCCATTACTTCCAAAGAGATTGACGAACTGGTCTACGGCATGGCGGAAGTCACCGTAGAACAGCTTATTACGGCACTGCTGAACCGACAAAATTTTACGGAACCTTTAGAGCGCATTCTGCAAAGCGGTGAAGATGAAGTACGCATTATTACCGCACTAAGCGCATATATTTCCCAGCTTTATCTGTTTTATGTATATATTAAACTCCATGGCGTTGCTTCGGCAAAAGCCATTTTAGGATACGAACCGCCCAAGTTTATTGTTCAACAGCGTTCACAACTCTCCATTAAGTTCAATCAGGAGACATACGAAACTATTGTAACCCTGCTCTTAGAGACCGAACTACAGATGAAGTCGGGCACCAAAACCGACAACAGTGCCCTGCTGCTTTCGGCGTTGTTAAAGGTGCAGACTCTTGTTTA
Source organism: Helicobacteraceae bacterium (assembly GCA_026988515.1). Classification (GTDB taxonomy): domain Bacteria; phylum Campylobacterota; class Campylobacteria; order Campylobacterales; family Sulfurimonadaceae; genus QNZR01. Next base: position 4,167 of record JALSLA010000008.1, read on the forward strand.
AGTGGCTTTTACTCTAGCATGACTGCATCTTGCGCTCTTCACTAAAACTTAAGAAAATTTTATGTATAATCACGCGTTCCTTTCTCTTTGTGCTTTTTACATGTAAAAAAGCATATATAACAACCGTGAGGGATCTAAAACCAAAAGGAGATATACTCTATGAGACATTACGAAAACTTAATTATCGTAAAGCCGACATTAACTGCTGAAGAGATCAAAGCTCAACTAAGTGTTATTGAAGACATCATTACATCAAACGGCGGTGACATTGTTGCCCGCGATGAGATGGGCATGCGAAAACTCGCCTACCCGATTAATAAAAATGAACGTGGTTTTATGCACGTTATCTATTTTAAAATGGAACCGGCGTCTATTGCAGAAGTTGAACGTCGCTACCGTATTAACGAAGAGCTACTTCGCTTTGTCACCATTAAATACGATTCAAAACGTGAGGTGACGGCTTGGAACAAGCTTGTTGAAAAAACAACACAGAAGCCAGAAGCCAAAAAAGAAGAGGCTCCGACTACGGAAGCACCAAAAAGTGAGGAAGCTCCGGTTACCGAAGCAGCACCTGCTACCGAAACAGCAGCCGAGTAATCATAAGGATACCCCATGTACAACAAAGTCATTTTGGTTGGAAATTTAACACGTGATATTGAACTGCGCTATGCACAAAGTGGTACCGGCATTGCCAAAACCGCTATTGCTACAAGCCGGAAATTCACCAGCAACGGCGAAAAAAAAGAGGAGGTCTGTTTTGTAGACATTACCTTTTTCGGACGCTCGGCCGAAGTAGCCAACCAATACCTTCGCAAAGGAAGTAAAATTCTTGTTGAAGGACGGCTGCAGTTTGAACAGTGGGTCGATCAAAACGGCGGTAAACGCTCCAAGCACAGTGTCATTGTCGAGACCATGCAGATGCTCGACTCGCGCAGTGATGCACAGCAAAGCAGTGGCGGTTATAACCAAAACCAGGCTTACAACAATGCACCTGCACAGCAACATGCTTACGAGCAGCAACCGCAACAAGGCAATGCTTACGGCACACAGCAGCAGCAACCGCAACAACAGCAAAACAGACAGACAACATCAATGCCGGAAAACAACCTTCCGGAAATTGATATTGATGAAGATGAAATTCCATTTTAGAAATAACGCATAAGGAAAACAACCATGGCAGAAAAACGAAGATACAAAAAACGCTATTGTAAATATTGTGAAGCGAAAGTCGACTTTATTGACTACAAAGATACCGCTTCTTTAAAATTTTCTCTTTCAGAGAGATATAAAATCATGCCGCGTCGTTTGACAGGAAACTGTAAACGTCACCAAGACATGATGACTGTTGCCATTAAACGCGCACGTGCGGCAGCACTCATTCCCTACACCGTAACACGCAAAGCCGTTGTTACCAATCCTTTCGAAAACCTTCGATAACGCATAGGAGTGCCCAGCGCACTCTTTATTGCTCTCTTTTTTTAAAAACTTTATGTTATTATTGACCTCATCAAAGGGGTTTATATGGCGTTTATGGAACGACTGCAAAGTAAATTAATCTTAAATACGTCACTCTATCATCCGCAAGAAGCTCATCTCATTGAACATCCTGAAAATGCCTTCTATGAAGCGATCAGACAGTCGCGCTATGCACAGATGGAAACCATGATACTCGAAGGTTTTCACGTCGATTTCCATGAATGTGCACACACTCCGCCACTTATCTATGCAATTAAGCTCAAGGAGTACCGTGCCATTGAACTGTTACTGCAGTACGGCGCCTCACCGAACATCAGCAATACCAAGGGGCAAACGCCGCTGCATGTTGCCATATACTACCGTCTCTATGAAGTCATCCATCTGCTGTTACGTTACGGTGCCTCTACACACATCAAAGACAACAATGCCGTAACACCGCTGGAAGTTGCCACACTCCTAAACGATACCCGGAGCATCTCCCTGTTACACAATACGCCGTCTATGACTCACAAAAACGCTTCATGTTTTGAGTCCGCCAAAAACGGTGACTTGTACGCTCTGGTCACGGCAAAAGATGCCGGTATGTCGCTCTTGGAGTGTGACGCCAAAGGAAACACACTGCTGCATTATGCCGTACGCAGTCTCAATCTCAAAGTCGTCTGTTACCTTTTAAACAGCCGACTCAATATTGATGCAAGCAATCATTACGGGGATACGCCACTCACAACACTTGCACGCCATGCTGACAGTGAAAGAGTACTACAATATCTTATTGATCGACATGCCACACTCGAGCACAAAAACAATGCTCATGAATCTGCACTGATTCTCAGCATTAAGTTTGGTCATGCAAAAAGTGCCGAACTGCTCATTGACAACGGAGCTGCCGTCAATACGTTTGTCAATATCAATACACCGCTGACATTGACACATGATGCCATTACCTACTACGCACAATCCGCCGATGCCTTTCGTGCCCTGGAGTCGAAACTACTCATTAAGGGAGCTCATGTCGATATTATCACCAACAAACTTGGCTGGACTCCACTCATGCAGTGTGCTACCAATGCGCATACGACGTATATGTTAGAACATCTTGAGCTCCTCATTGCCTTGGGCGCTGACGTAAACCATGTGGACAAAAACGGAAGAACGGCTCTGATGCTCTGCATTACCACCCATCGCAGCAAAGCCATTAATATTCTTTTGAAACACTATGCCGACATTAACATCATCGATCATTTTGAGTGGAGTGCCTTAATGTTTAGTTGCTATTACAACAACTATGATTTGAGTGAACGCCTTTTACAACACGGTGCTGACGCTACATTTCGGGCTTCAAACGGCAATTCAGCTCTTAAAATTGCCGAAACCAAAAAGAATACAAAGATGATTCTGCTGCTCAATCATTATGGTGCCGTATCGCAGGAGTAGCGACGGACTTACAGTTCTTTTATACTGTTGTACTATCATATATTTAATTAAAAAAAAGTATTTATTATGAATAAAACACTCCCGTTTCACATCGCTCTTTCAGCTGTTTTACATACAACGCTCTTGGCATCAGAGGTATCACCGCTACTGAACTGGCGTACCTATACCCATGATATGATTCATACCGCCCCACTTCGCAGTCAACCGTTTCGCATAGCTACAACCGAGCGCATCAAAGGAATCAACTATATCAACACATTGCGCACCGGTGCCGGAATGATCTCTTACAGCGCAAACAGACTGCTTCATACCGCAGCACAAAAACATATGGACTACCTACTGGAACAACACCGCTTTAGCCACTATGAAAATAATGTTTCTTCGCCATTTTACAGCGGTTACGATGCCGGCGATCGCATTACTGCCGCAGGCTATTCTTGGCAATCTTACAGCGAAAACCTCTCTTCGGGAGATCGTGATATTTATGAATCCGTTGACGGTCTGTTCAGTGCTATTTACCACCGTTTGGGATTTTTAGAGTTTCGTAACGACGAGATCGGTATCGGATCCGTCCAAAGCCCTCTCTACGGAACGATGTACGGCTATAACACTGCCGGTACGGCGTGGTGGGAAGTGCTTCCGTTAAACCCCGCTTACGTCCTTTGGCCTTACCAGAACTACCGTCATGCACAAACCTCTTTTAATAACTACGAAGCACCCGATCCGCTTCGCGAATGTCCTGCCGGCGGTATTACGGGAAATCCTATCAGTATTGCATTTAACCCCAATAAAAATAGTGCTGTTACCATGACAACGTTTAAAATCTTCAATAGTGACGGCAGTGAAATTACAAACACAAAAACTCTTACCGCAAGTACAGACCCCAGCGGATTCTTAACCGAACATCAATTTGTTCTTTTCCCCATGAACGCATTGAGTCTTGACAGTAACTATCATGTTGTTTTTCAGTATGATGAAGGGGGTACGCCAAAAACCGTCTCTTGGGATTTCCATACTCGACGCTATACTGAAAAACGGTATGAGGTTTTCAACGGAGGTACGTATGACCTCATCAACGGCCAATCGTATATTATGCATCTAAAACCCGATAGTTGCATGACCGTATTAGGAGCGTACAGCTGGAATAACGGCAATACCGCTATTGAGCGGCTCAGTGTTGATACCTTCCGCATTACCATAGCCGGTGATACGGACATCAGCTTTAGTAACTTTACATTTTCACTGCGTGCTGCCGCACGTGATCAAGCTATTGCCCCCTCATCCTCCGTCAATACCATGGCAGCACTCTCTGTTATTAACTTTTTGCTCTCATCCAATTAGACAACAGTGACAGGTCAACTCTATCGGGAAGTATCATAACAAAGAAGAAGTAGGAGACAGTTACTGCTACAGCAGCTGAAAGAAGCTCTCAACAGAACCTTTTTGAGGGTTCTATTGAAATGTTAGCACGACGGGACATTTCCTGAATCGTTCGCATACTCAATAACGAAATCTTTAATGAGCATAATTTTTTTAAGTGTTTTCGGATTACTTAAATAGGGTGCCACTTTTGGAAAACGCTCGGAAAACTCTTCGATGAAACCGGCAGCATCATCTTCAAAAAGCTCTTCCCACTCATCTTGTGAATGCAGCGCTGCAAACTTTGCACCGTTCATTTCAAACTTTGACTTAAATTTTTTAAGGTAAACTTTTTGACCTTTCGCAGCATCAGCGTAAGAAATCGTAGCCGTTAACATTGTCAGGGCCAGAATTACAAACAGTTGTTTTAACATTTTCATGTTCTCTCCAGTGTTTTATTAAGATACAGACAACATCATACTGCAAAAGAATAAATTTAACATAAATAATTTGACTTTAACTCTTACAATCAGTTTTAACTGTCTGAATTTGAAACGTTACACCAAAAGAGCGCCATTTGAATTTTCAACACTACAGCACCTTCTCTAAAATCTGCGTCAAATCTTTGTTTTCAATAATAATATTGGCGTCGCGCTTCAAAATTGGTTTGGCGCAAAAGGCAATGCGTGTATCGGCATGAGCAAACATACTGCGGTCATTGGCACCGTCTCCGACAACCATGGTATTTGCCCGATTTACATGTAAAATATTCTGAAGCCGTTGAATCATGTCGCCTTTGGAAAAATCAAACATCATATCGCCTCCGACAAGCCCGGTAAGCGTACCGTTTTTATGATGCAACACATTGGAAAAATCGGCATCGTACCCCAGAATATCTTTCGCATAGGTTGTTGCCACCCGAAAACCGCCACTGAAACAGACCACGGTATAACCGGATTTTTTCAGCCGAGCTATTGTCTCTTTGGCGCCGTTCATATACGGCAAATTTTGGCTGATCTCTTCGACAATACTAAAACGGAGTCCTTGCAACAGTGCTACCCGCTGCTGCAGACTTTCAAAAAAATCCAGTTCCCCGTTCATAGCCTGCTCGGTAATAGCGGCCACCTGATCTTTAATACCGAGTGCCTCGGCAAAAAAATCAATGGTTTCTCCATCCATTAAGGTCGAATCAAAATCAAATACACAAAGTTTCATTCATCTCTTTCTTGTTATAATAGTGCTATTATATCCAATAAAAACAGAAGGCTTACCGACTTGTTTGACACACTTATTGACAAACTGCACCATAGCAGCTACCTCTCACTCGAGACAACACCGGGGCACTCGCCACAGTTTCTTCCGCTTATTGATAAAATCGAAACGTTAGAGCTTCATACCCTAGTCGATGCCTTCAGCACTACCGACAATCCGCTTGCCAAACTCAAATACAATGCACTTTTTGCCGCGAAACTGCTTCAGGAACGTTTTGACAAACCCGTCATTGCCACAATGAGCATGCGCGATCGCAATCGTATTGCACTGCAATCGGATCTGCTCGGTGCTAACGAAGTCGATGTTCGCGCTATTTTAGCACTCACCGGTGATCCGGCAAAAATTTCAGATCAGCCCAACTCCAAAGGGGTGTTTGAAAGCGACAGCTCGTTGCTGCTCAATATGATCTCTTGCTTTAACAGCGGCATCGACTATGCCGGAAAACCTCTAAGCGTCAAACCTAAATCTATCTATCCCTTTGCTGTGGTCAATGCGTATGCCAAAAATCCCAAAACACTGCAGAACAAAATGCAAAAAAAGATTGCCAACGGTGCTTTGGGCATCATTACCCAGCCAATCTATAACGTTGACAATGCCAAGGTACTGTTGGAGTTAATCGAGCAGGCAAACAAGGAGTGTTGTATCGAGGGTAAAGATACCGTGTTGATATTTGGCATGTTTCCCATTACCAAACTGCGTACGGCACAGTTTCTTGCTTCGCATGTTCCCGGTATCAATGTTCCTAAGTTATGGATCGAAAAGTTACGTCTGGCACATGAAGTATCGGAAGCAGAGGAGTACAAAGTAGGGTTCGAACTGAGTAAAACGCTTTTTGACGAACTCAAAGCGCTTCACCCCAAAATTCACCTCATGACTGCCAATCAGTTTGGCGTTGCCAAGGAGCTTTTACAGTAATTACATGTAAAAACAGGCGAGACTACTCAATCTCTTTTACCAGAGCTTCGGTGGTCGCCAAAAAGGTTACTTTACTGACCTTGCCGCCGTCAAGATCAACCACCATAATGCGATTGCCCTCTTTGTCATTAATATATCCGGCACCTTTTTCTTCATCTAAAATCGTTAAAATCGGATAGTTCAAATCTTCAAGATCCGGAAGTACCGCCATCTTGTAAATCAGTGAAGGCATTTTGCTCATATCGGCGACAAAAAAGATATTTCTGCTGCTTAAATAGTCATCGGGTTTTGACTTTAACAAATCCGTAACAATATGCCCCATATCTTTTTTAAAGGCAAAGATCACTTTATCGGCACCGCCGACGGCATGCTCTTTGTCAAACTGATCGGTAAACGTAGCATTTTTCAGCGGTTCTCCAATGGTAATGTTGGGTGCAATGACACCGTTTTCTACAGTAACAACTTCGGTGCTTACCGGAGTTTCGTCACTTTTTGAACACCCTGTCGATAGGGTAAGAAATGCTGCTAATACAAGAACGACTATGCTCTGTTTCATGTTGTTTTTCTCCAAATACAATTTTGTTACTGAAGTTATACATGAACTATTCTGTTTTACTCTTAAAATTTACATGTAAATCACTCCGTTTCACTTCGATGAAGCTCCACGATTCACTGAACATTTAGGGTACCTCTAAACTTCTTTTGTTATAATTTACCCCATAATAGTAGATTAGGATCTTAATGATAGACTTAAAACAGCTTCAAAACAATTTTGATGATGTCAGTAGCCGGCTTCAGCGCAAGGGAGTCGATACCGAGCTCATTCATGCCATACAGGAAAAAAGCCGTGCCTTAAAGGCTGCCAAAGCCGCTTTTGAAAAAGCTCAAGCCGCCCAAAACGAAATGAGTAAACTTTTTGGACAGTACAAGCGCGAGGGCAAAGATGTTGGTGAACTCAAAGCCAAAGTCGATGCCAATAAACTGCGCATCAACGAACTTATTGAAAAACAGCGCGATGCCGAAGAGGCATTGCGACATACAGTCATGGGCGTGCCCAATCTTCCCGATGACGAAGTACCCGATGGCAGTGACGAGAGCGACAACGTTGAACTCTGCAAAGTGCTTACACCGCGAACCTTTACGTTTACGCCTAAAGAGCATTGGGAACTGGCCGAACAGAACGGTTGGATCGACTTTGAACGAGGTGTTAAAATTGCCAAAAGCCGTTTTGCCGTCGTCTGTGACGAAGGGGCACGACTTGAACGTGCCCTCATCAACTTTATGCTCGACTTCAACCGCCAACGCGGTTTTACCGAAGTAAGCGTTCCTGCCATTGTCAACCGAACCGCACTGGAGGGAACAGGACAACTGCCGAAATTCGAAGAAGATCTCTACAAAATAGAAGATGAGCCGCTCTATCTGATTCCTACCGCAGAAGTACCGCTGACCAATCTCTTTCAAGATGAAATTTTGCCTGCGGAGACACTTCCGGTGAAAATGACCGGTTACACCTCATGCTTTCGTAAAGAGGCCGGCTCTGCCGGACGCGATACCCGCGGTATGATTCGCCAGCACCAATTTCACAAAGTTGAACTGGTTGCCCTTGCCCGTCCCGACGAAAGCGATGCCCTTTTTGACGAAATGGTTGCATGCGCTTCCGATCTCCTTAAGGCACTTGAGCTACCGCACCGTCTGGTCACACTCTGTACGGGAGATCTAGGCTTTAGTGCCGCTAAAACCGTTGATTTGGAGGTATGGCTCCCCGGACAACAGTGTTACCGTGAAATCAGCTCCATCTCTAATACCCGAGATTTTCAAGCCCGACGTGCCAAAATTCGCTATAAAGAGGGTAAAAAAAATACTCTGGTACACACACTTAACGGCTCCTCTCTTGCCGTAGGTCGTACCATGGTTGCCATTATGGAAAACTTTCAAGATGCGTCCGGAGCCATTGCCATTCCTCAAGTCTTGCAACCGTACATGTAAATACTAAAGGGGTATCGTGGCAAATCTAGAGCATGAAGAGATTATTATTATTGAAGAGGAAGAGACCGCAACGCCATCATCTTCTGCCTCTTCAACTCATGATACCGAACACAAAAGCAATCGTCTTAAAAAAATCGTGCTCATTATTGCTTCTGCCCTCATCCTTATTCTTTTAGCGCTTATTGCTTACCTTTTGCTAGGCAAACAAGACGATGCCGACGGTTTTAACAGTAACTTTAACGAGATCAGTAGCAAACTTGATGAAACGCAACATGATGTTGTTAAAATCAGCCATTTAGAGAAGATGATAGCTAAAGCCAATACGCTTTACAGTAACGGTGACAAAGAGAATGCACTTGCTTTGTATGAGAAGATCGCCCACTACAGCGAAGCCATTTCTCAATATAATCTGGGTGTGGCACAGCTCAAAGAACAGAACTATGCCGAAGCCCTCCAAAATTTCAACAAAGCAATTAAAGGCGGTGAGCGTGAGTGCGCCAGTGCTATTAATGCTGCGGTCTGCTCACTGTATTTAAACAACAACGCATCGTTTCACTATTATATTGAATTGGCTGATGCCTCCCTTGCAAAAGAGAGCAATTCGGCACTCTATTCGTACTATTACACACTCATCAACTACTACAAACAAAACTATCAGGAGAGCGTGATTGCATTACGTCATCCGACATCATCGGCATACAAACATACGCAAAATACACTGCATACCAAAATAAATACCCTCTTGCAAAATCATTATGATGCCTTAAACTCTTTGGAAGAGACACTCGAAGAGGACGATTATTTTACATTGGCTCTTTTGTATGCCAATATTGGAGACCTGACACTCTCCAAAAAATACCTCACTGATGCTATTGCCCTCAATCATGAACCCATGAAAGAGCAACTGGCTCTTAGTTTTATTTACCTCAAATCAGGTCTGCTCGAAGATGGCGGAACACTGCTTCGTGATACAACCGATGTTTACGGTGATTCCGTCTACCAACCTTACCCGATTCATGCCCATCTTAAAAAAGCACTCTTTGATACGGAGTTGGCACAGACGCATTATCGCAATCATATCATTAAAAATCAGCGAACACTTTACGACATACTCTTCTACTTTTCGCCGTACCGTGTTTTTAATGCTGCACAAACTATCAGCTATATACGCAAAGGCAATGCCAATATTTACATTGATGATATTAGCAACGCCAAAGAGTATTTACACTATAGCAAACAGCTTTCACAGGTCAATAAAGGCATTGCCGAAGCCATTCAAAAGTCACTCGCGTTTCATCTAAGAAGTGCCAATAAGCAACTCAAAGAGCTCCTAAACATTGAACCGAAACACTCCATTTTAAATTACAATTTGGCACTCACCTATGCCCAACTTGGCGATCATGCCAATGCATACAAATATTTTTTAAAATCCTATCATCTCGATGCCAACAATTATCTTTCGGGTATTTATGCGCTCTTCAGTGCGCAGCTTCTGGACAAAGACTCCCAAAAACTACTCTCCATTTTAAAAGAGAACCTTTCCAATGAAGACGACAGTGAAGAGTTTAGACTCTACAGAGCCCTGCTTAATATTGCCACACAAAACTATGTCGGTACCTTGCCCTGGCTTGAACAGCAACATAAAGATCGCCCTTTATATCTGGTTTTAGACTATATTATAGCGTCGGAATTTAATAAAAAAGATGCCATGAAGCGTGCCACACAAAAACTTACCAATCAGCTTCCTTACGATATTTTACCGCACCTGCTCTACATTCATGCCCATTATAATGCATTGGATAACAAAGCATATGCCGCATCGGCATTGGGCTATTTGAAAAAGCAACGGTTTTTATTTGATGATCTCTATTACGGTCCCTATATTACCCGTTATCTTTACGCACAAATGGCACTGATTACCGGTATGTTACATCCGCTGCATACACAACTGCAACAGACGCTTCAATCTACAACCGATGACCCGCAGGACATTATAAACGCACTGGCTCTCATTGCCCTGTACGCACAAAAGTTTGAAGAGTCGTACAGTCTGTACAACCAGCTTATTGACGACTACAAGCAACGTGATGCCCAAACCCTCTTTTTAGGTGCGGTAGCTGCAATTGCTTCAGAGCACAAAGCCAACGCCATTGCCCTGTTAGAGTTGGCAAAATTAAAAAATCCCAATTTTATGGAGAGCCGCTACGCGTTAGGATTGCTCTATCTTGAGGTAAAAAACAATCACGGCGCAACCATTCAATTTCGGCGTATCGGGAACAGCGGTTTTCAGTCGGAATATTTCAATTTCAGCATTAATACGAAAGCGTTGCTCTTTCAAAAACGTGAGGCATTAACCCAGAAAATTCCCTAGTAATTAGCGTTTTTTAAATAGCTTGTAGCGGCGACTCAAATGCACAAGTGCTTGTACAGGTCCATAAAGAATATAGAGCATAAAAACAAGAGCAAACCCCTCTTTGGGGTACACAATCATCAGTGAGGCGGCAATAAGCAATGTAACAAAGAGCCGCATATAGTGCAATGACTGCAGATCAAGTTTTTTAAAGCTTGGATAGCGAATATTACTGACCATGAGCAGTGCAATAAATGCCGCCACAATAAGAATAAAATATTTATATTGGTGGATGCTTACATAATCTTCAAAAAGCAGTACTAACACCGAAATAAATACCGCTGCCGTAGGAATGGGCACACCAATAAATACAGAGGGCTCCGTTTGTGACGTCGTCACATTAAAACGTGCCAGTCGAATGGCGCCCAAAACGACATACATCGCACTGACTACAATACCGACACGTCCAAAGTCATGCCCAATATACATGTAAATTAACAATGCCGGTGCAACCCCAAACGATACAATATCAGCCAGTGAATCAAACTCTACGCCAAAGCGGCTGCAGGTATTGGTTAAACGGGCAATCCTACCGTCGAGCGCATCAAAAACAAGAGCCAACACCACCAGCCATGCCGCCAGCTCATACTCACCTCTTATGGCACTGACCATACTGAACATACCTACAAATATAGAGGCTGCCGTAAACATATTGGGCAAAATATATGCCAATTTTTTTGGTTGACTCCCGCGTTGCATAGACACTTTTAGTAACTACGCCTCTGAAGATTTAGCACTGCTGTTTGTATCATTGTCTTGCATTTTACTCTCAATGCCGTTCTCTTTTTCAAATTCGGCAATAATTTCTCGAACCTGTTCTCCGGAGATATTCTCTTTTTCATACAAAAAGGCCACCATTTTTTCAATGGCAGGCGCATACTCTTCAAGGCGTTGTTTCACTTTGCGGTAGTGCTCCTCAAGTGTATTTTTAATGTATGTGTCCATATCTTCAGCCATCTTGTCACTGTATTCTCGAGACTGTTGCATACCACCGCCTAAAAAAGAGCTGCGCTGTTTTTCCAGAACCATAAGACCCGCAACATCACTCATACCGTAAACCTGCACCATCGATTTAATAATATCCGTAGCGCGCTCTAAATCATTACCCGCACCGGTAGAGATCTCTCCAAAAAAGACCTCTTCAGCGGCACGACCTCCCAAAAGAACATCAACTTCGGCAAGGAGCTCATATTTTTGTGCCAAATATTTATTCTCTTCGGGAGTATTAAGCGTATAGCCTAATGCGGCAAGCCCTCGGGGAATAATGGAGACTTTAGAGACTTTCTTGGCACCTTTGGTTGTCTCTGCAAGAAGCGCATGGCCGCTTTCATGGTACGCAACAATCTTCTTCTCTTTTTCATTAATTCGGCGGCTTTTTTTAGCCAATCCGGCAATAGCGCGCTCTACCGATTCGCGTAAATCAGCCTGCTTCACCGTAGCTTGGCTTTTACGACCTGCCAGCAAAGCACCTTCATTAATAATATTGGCCAAATCAGCACCGGCGAGTCCCGCGGTAAGTCGTGCCAACTCTTCCAAGTCGACATCTTCATCAACCTTAATGCCTTTAATATGTACTTTGAGTATTTCAATACGTCCTTCATAGTCCGGTTTATCGACCAATACCTGACGATCAAATCGACCCGGACGCAGCAGTGCCGGGTCTAAAATTTCAGGACGGTTCGTCGCTGCCAACACAATAATAGGCACATCGGTACTGAAACCGTCCATCTCAGCCAACAATTGGTTCAGTGTCTGTTCACGCTCATCATTACCGCCCATATTGGCACCTGCGGCACGACTTTTACCAATGGCATCAATCTCATCAATAAAGATAATTGAGGGCGCATCTTTTTTAGCCTGTTCAAACAGATCACGCACGCGCGCAGCACCCACACCGACAAACATCTCAATAAAACTTGACCCCGAGACCGAAAAAAACGGTACGTCCGCCTCACCGGCCACCGCTTTGGCCAGTAGTGTTTTACCCGTACCCGGACTGCCCACCAACAAAACGCCTTTAGGGATTTTTGCACCCAGTTCAACATAACGACCCGGATATTTTAAAAAGTCAACAATCTCCAAAACCTCTTCTTTGGCTTCCTGTGCGCCGGCTACATCTTCAAATTTGGTCTTGGGTTTTTCAGAATTTATCAGCTTTTTGGAGTTCCCCATTCCCAAAATACCGCCGCCCATACTCTTTTGCATGCGACTGGCAAAAAACATCCAAATACCGATAATCAGTAAAAACGGCAGCAACCATCCAAACATCTCGGTAAACCAATTGGTCTCACTAAAGCCCTTGTAGTCAATTCCTTTTTTGTCTAAGAGGGGGATCAACGTAGCGTCATTACCGACCATACGTGCGCTATAAGAGTGTTTAATGCCGTCAACATCAGAAAGTGCGCGTATATAGGTCTGTCCAATTGCAACTTTATTGACTTCGCCGTTTTCAATGAGTTTTTTGAGTTCGGCATAACTCACCTCTTTATTGGTCACGCTTGCCGTTGAAGCACCCATGCGATTATCAATACTTCCCTGATCTCCTACCAGTGCTTTAAACACCATAATAACAACAATTGAAAAAATTGCAAATGTCAGCAGAGGATTTTTATTAAAAAAATTATTGTTATTTTCCGGTTCGGGCTTACCCATTAAGTTGTTCCTTTTAAAATCAAAGTTACCCACTCTTCATGCGGGATTTTTTCTACCAGTTCATAATCACGATATTCGCGTAGAACTTTAGCTTCATATTTGTCTAAAATTCCTGAAAGAATTAAAGTACCCCCGCGTTTTAGCACTTTTTTTAAGTCTGTTGCCATAAACACCAGTACGTCGGCAACAATATTGGCAATCACTACATCATATTGTGCTGTTGCCCGGTTTACGGAACCGACCCAAATGTTTCGCAATGCCAAAGTATTTTGCTGGGCATTTTTTTTTGTATTCTCAACACAGAGCGCATCGCTGTCACAAGCATCGACTTCTGCACCGAGCTTTGCCGCGGCAATGGCTAAAATCCCACTGCCGCACCCTACATCTAAAACGGTATCGTTTTCTTTTACTATCATAGCGAGTGATTGTAAACAGCTCGCCGTTGTGGGATGATGTCCGGTTCCAAACGCCAGTGCCGGATCAAGTGCAATATTGAGAGCACCGTCTTTGGGATCTTCCCATGTCGGATGAATATAAAACGGTGCAATCTCAACCGCTGTAATATGCTGCTGATATACGGAAATCCAATCATCATTTTTTTCACGGCTCAACACCAGTTCAACACTAACATTTTTTGCCAATGCTTTGCTCAAGGCTTCGGCAAACTGTTCAATACCCCATGAAATGGTAGAGAGATCATCTTCGCTACGAATAATAAAAGCATTGTCACGCTCTTCAAAACCAACAGGAAGCGTATCACTCAAAAAATCACAAAACAGTTCATGGTGCGAAGAGGGTCGTACTATAAGTTGATAATAGTATTCTTGCATCAACTACCCTAACACATCCTCGAGTTTTTCTTTCAGTACTTGCGGTGTAAATGGTTTAACAATATAGTTGTTAACGCCGGCTTTGAGTGCTGTAATCACTTCAGCTTTTCCACCTTCGGTCGTCACCATAATAATAGGCATGTCTTCAAAACGGGAATCGGCACGAACCTTTTTGACCAGCTCCAAGCCATTCATCTCCGGCATATTCCAATCTGTAATTAACACTTCAGTATCGGGGTTGGCATCGATCTGTTCCCAGCCTTTCAGACCGTCTTCAGCTTCAAGAAGGTCTTTATGTCCAATGCGGTTAAGCGTATTTTTAATAATACGTCTCATAGTTGAACTATCATCGACAACAAGTATTTTCAAAATCAGTCCTTTGACAAAAAAATATATCTAAAATAATAACAAATATTATCTAAAAATTGTTTGTAGTAACTTTAAAAATATTTACTTATATCAATTGTACCTTCATAGTAGGCTTTTCCGACAATAACACCTTCAATGGTTCCCGCTGCAATCAGCGCTTCGATATCCTGCTCATTTTTAACACCGCCGCTCGCAATGGTCGGTACGCCGGAAGCCTCGGCCATCTCCTTTGTGAACGCAACATTGACACCGCTGAGCATCCCGTCACGTCCCACATCGGTACAGATAATTGCCTCGACACCCGCATCGGAAAATTCTCGGGCCAAATCGGTTGCTTTCAGACTGCTCACCTCACCCCAACCTTCAACGGCAACGTATCCGTCAACGGCATCAATACCCACAACTACCGGGTATTTTGCTGCCATTGTCTTGACAAATTCGGGATCTTTCACGGCAATAGAACCTAAAATAACACGATCAATACCAAGGTCAAGATAGTGTCGAATCGTCGCTTCGGTACGAATACCGCCGCCGAGTTCCAATTTAACACGGCAATTTTGGCGAATCTTTTTAATCTCCTCAAGATGTTCCGGTTGCCCGGAAAAAGCCCCGTTTAAATCGACAAGATGTACCCATGTCGCACCCATCTCTTCAAAGGTTTTCACCAGTTTCCACGGCTCATCGGAGTACACTTTAGCACTGTTCATTAACCCTTTTGAGAGTCGTACCGCCTTGCCGTCTTTTAAATCAATGGCAGGAAAAATTGTCATAATACTCCTTTATAGTCCAATAAAATTTTCTAATATTTTCAAGCCGTTTTTATGGCTTTTTTCCGGATGTGGCTGGATGCCTAAAATATTTCCATGTGCTACCGCACTGCTAAAACGGTAGCCGTATTCTGTCGTCCCTATACTGTCGCCGGGGTCTTGACATGTCACATGAAAGGAGTGTACAAAGTAGAGATAATGCGCCTCATCAAGATTGTCAAAGAGCGGATGATCGGTCGTAAACATTCGGTTCCATCCCATATGCGGTACTTTGAGCGGATGCGCAAAGCGTGATGTGTCAAATGCTTCGACATGCCCGCCAATCAAACCGAGCCCCCGATGCGCTCCAAACTCTTGCGAACTCTCAAAAAGTAACTGCATCCCCAGACAGATACCAAGCATATACTTCCCACTTTGCGCAAAATCATACAGTGCTTCTACCATATTACGCTCTTTTAAATGTTCCATTGCGTCACCAAAAGCACCGACTCCGGGTAAAATGAGTTTGTCGTAATCTCGAAACGTATCGGGGTCGGATGTGACAACCACATCATGCCCTAACAGCTTAAACGCATTTTTTACGCTGGCCAAATTACCCATATTATAATCAATAACTGCTATCATTCCTACTCGCTTTTGGAGCTGGTCAATTTAATATACACGGCCAGACCGACAAGCAGTATGCCTACTCCGGCAATAATATAAATGGCGTTAATGAGCATATCGGGATCGGTAATGGCAAACTTAAATACCAACATCAAAGCTTCAATGGAGAGTGCAATAATAATAGAACCTAAAAAACGTACCATCGTATGGTGAATATCACGATGCTTGTCATCACGATGATTCCCAAGAACTTCCTCTTCAAAGAGGGTTTTACACAGATCTAATATTGCCAATGACAGTGTCAATAAAATCGTTGCTTCAAAAATACCTTTGATTTCGATTTTATGAATATCGATTCCAAAGGCCATAAATTCCTGAATACCTTTAATAAACAAGAGCAGTGCCACCAGTGCCAAGGCTGCCACAAAAGCACCGTAAGCATATTTAAAAAGCTTGCCGAAAATGGCCTCACGCGCCATAGGATGTGCCAGTTTCAGTACGGCATCAAGCGGCATATCCAAACATGCCACATAGATAATATTACCGTTTTCATCGAAAATAGGCTGCGACGCCGTAATCGTCAACTCTTCGGTAATAAGCGACGGATATGGATCGGTAATAGTACAACGCTTCTCTTTAATGGCACGATAGTAGTAAGCGCGGTTCGAACGAATCAATCCGGTATCTTCTTCTTTACGCTCTTTTCCCGGCAAAAAGGTAGGACTGACCTGCACTCCTTTTTCATCTAAAAGATAAACCCCTTCACAATCTTGCAGATCCGCTTTAATTTTACGCAGACGCCCAATAACCGTTTCTGCGGAAATTGACGGAGTACGGTTAGGAAGATTTTTAGAAAAAAGATAGCAAAAATAGGCTCGTGCTTTGGTACGCACTTCAGAAAACTGCTGTATGTCTAAGGCTACCATTATCTACTCCTTATAGTATAATTGCGATTATAACGCATTATAGTGCTGTTGCAACTGTGAATAGAGTTCTTGGGGCTTTAGCTCTCCTTGCTCATCCCAAATCAGCTTCATCACCAAATTATCTTCTTTACCATGCCACTCTTTTATGTAGGTGCCTTCTTTGTAACCGTGGTCTTGACGAAACTGGTTCAGAACATTTTTACCGACATAGAGCCGATAGAGTGATGCCAAATCCAAATTGCTCATACCGCACAGCTGCAAAAAACTCTCTATGAGTTCACTTAGATCAAAATGTTCGGGCGTCAGAACGTTACACATCATACGCTCAATTTGCTCCATAATCTCTTCCGGTGACGCAAAGGCAGCCTCAAGCTTGAGTGCCTCATACGTCTCTAGTTCTGAAACATAAAGAGCAAGCTCCTCGGCACTTCCTTTGAACTCTTTTGCATACTCTTGCAATGCCAAAGAGATCACAAAATGCCATATGTCCACCACTTCAATTTGCAAATTTTCCCAATCCGGTTCATTGTCAATACTCTTCCAGTGTTTCCAAGAAAATGAATCAATCATTTCGGCACACTCCATATAGATACAGCGTTTCCAGTTAATGATTTTACCGTTTTTCGTCACACCCTCTTCCCAGTTTTCTCCGTTGGTCGCATCATTAAGTTGCTGTTGCAGCTGAATCATTTGCAGTGCTTTATCCATCATTTTCTCCTAACAGTTTTTTAAGTTTTCCTATCATTTGTTTTGCCGAATAGTTCTGTCGGATCACGCTCTCAATACCATGTTTTTGAAATACCTTGGCATCATAATCACTCACCATCATTACCTTTGGCGTCACCGGACTTTGCCGGCGGTACTGCTCAATAAACTCGATTCCGCTCATTTGTTGCAGTGTATCACTGACAATAAAGAGATTGGCACGATTGGCAAGCGCCCATGCAAAGGCACTGCTCTCATCAATAAACGTCTTCATAAACATGTTCAAACCCGCCCGCGTACAGATACGCTTTAGTTCCAGAACATTGTCAATATCATTAAGCAAAATAACCGTTGTGTACTTATCTACCGTTTTTAAATACTCATAGAGTTTAAAAAGCTCACGTTGCTCATCGGAGAGTTTCTCTTTATCTAAAGAACTCAAATAATATTTCAAATAGGTTTTGGAACTAAACTCACCATCAATCTGTGCTTCAGAAAAAAATCGTTTTATGACACGGGAAAGTTTTGCTTTTTCCCACAAAATAATGTCAAAAATAAATGCCTGAGCATCCAGTGTTTGCAGGAGCAGTTTTTCATATTTCACCCCCAAAGCACGAAACCCTTCTATAAAACTCTCTTTATAGACAGAACGAAATTCACTCATGGTTTCCTGATCTTCAGACAACTGCTCACTCAAGGTAGCGCACATATGCACCACATCAACATATGTGCCTTTTAAAACACGATACTCCTCTTCGGCACGTTCCAAAGCATCTCCGGCGAGCGCAAGCTTCTCTTCGGCTTTGGCTGCCATTGTCTTCTCGAGGTACTGCTCTTTTTGCTGAAGATCATGCAGTACCCGACTCGCCTCTTCCGAGGCTTTTTGCATGGCTACGTAATCGTCTTGTTGCTGTAAAAAAACTTTTTCAAAAGCGCTCTGAGGCAGACTGTTTTTGGCTTTAAAGTCATCATAAACACTACTCATCTGCAACAGATCATCCTTGACCTTTTTAATCTGCGGTGTTACAAAGTTCATGTCCATTTCAGACAGGTTATTAAACGTTGTAAAAATAAAACGCCGCATTAACAAAAAGTTGAGGCGACCCGAACTGTTATTGTATTTAAGATTTTTGGTAATATACTTGTCTATGGTACTAAAATAGGCTTCTATGCATTTTTGCGCATTACGACTCAATTGAATGCCCTCGGGACGTTCCTCATACTGTTTCATTAGCGCATCAAAATGCTTTCGATATGACGTATCGATATTCGGAGGCTTTGCTATGTTCTTTTGCAATGCCTCTTCGTGCTCACGGGATTGCACCCTTACCGATGTTGCACCCTTAGCGGCCATTTCAAAGCTGACTTCAAGTCCTACTGCAGGCATTTTGTCATAATCATCCCAATCCGCTACACTGAAAGGAAATTTCCTTTTCTCTGGTGTCATGATCATGCCGTTACCATCATTGACATTGTAAAAAACTATTTTGCCGCTCTCTTTCATTGTGTGATTGTACTGTATAATTGCTTATGCAAACACTTAACTGTAAACGGTGCCGGCACTATTTTGTAACATGGCAGCAGCATCAGCCTCACGGCTGCAGAGCATATGGCTTTAAATCACTCCAGATCCCCTCGGTGGTCGTCAAACACAGCAGCGGTATGGAGTGTTCATTGTTTGTTTTAAAAGTTCGTGATACTAAATAATTTTCGTGGCGCTTTAAAACCTTCAATATCTACTGAAAACTGCCTCTTATCTATACAACAGTCTCGCGCTGCCACAGCAACTTACTGCCAAATCCCAAGCGGTTGTCGGTAAGCTTCATCTGCTCAATATCAATACACCACAGTGTCGGCCGCATGAGGGCTGCATAAGGAAAGCGCTGCAAATAGCGCTTTCGATCATACTTTTGTCGTGTCAATCGCATCGTACCTTGTATCTGAATACCCTGAATGCTACCGACTTCATGAGTCTCTAGCGCAACAACGGCGGCAACGTTGTTATTATGCAGGACATTGTCAATATGTTGCGTCTGTCTGTCGGAAGCAACAATAAAACAGATCTGCTGTATATCGAATGCATAAAATACGGAGCAACTGTAAGGACGGTTATCATGTACCGTCGCAAGGCTTAAAAGATGGTGGCGTTCAAGGAATGCCGTCATGGTTGCCAGGGTGTCGGTTTGCATGGGCCTATACACTCAGCGTTGCAAGAACTGTGTTATGAAAGCAGCCATCTCGTCAGCGGCTTGTGAAGCTTTTTTCTGAATAAAATGCTCAAAAAAATCATCAATATTTTTCTCAAACGAACCAAATGCCGTCACATACTCCTCTCGTTTTGGGTTAATTAACAGTGAGTGTTCAAACTCTTGAGCAATGGTAACAATATCGATCACCTGTCCGCTGGTGCCGATAGCAACAAACAATTCGCACGATGCTATAGCGTCGTAAATATGACGATACTCCGGTGCGCTTTCACCAAACATGACCACATTATGACGGACAGCACTACTCTCACATCGTGGGCAGGCATCGTATTCATGTTGCGCTTCGTAACCGATATCCCAAACATGACCGCACTCCTCGCACCGTAAATCGGTCAGGGTACCGTGCAGATGAATCACTTCACGGCATCCGGCACGTTCGAGAAGATTATCGACATTTTGGGTCAAATGCATAATACGTCCGGGAAACTGCTGCTCCAAAGCCGCCAACGTACAATGTGCTTTGTTGGGTACTTTGTCGTGAAGATCTTTACGTCTTGCATTGTAAAAACGGGTCACTTTCTCCCTGTCATTGTTCCAGCCTTGTGTTGAACAAACCTCCATAACATCATAGTCTTCCCACAAGCCGTCACTGTCTCGAAAGGTACGAATACCGCTCTCGGCACTGAGTCCTGCTCCGCTAATAATCATCACGTTATTCATCATACTCTTAACCCTTGTAAAGCACGTTCAAGCCGACGGAGCGCTTCGTCCATAATATCGCTCGGTACGGCAAAATTCAGACGCATAAACCCGCTTCCCTCTTTTCCGAAACTTAGCCCCGGACTTAAGCCCAAACCTGCGTTTTCAATAAAAAAACTGCGTAATTCACTATCTTTTAAAGCCATTTTAGCACAATTTAGCCATGCCAAATAGGTGCCTTCGGGAAATTTACATGTAATACTCTCATTATGGTGCATCAAGAGTGTTCTTAGGCGCTCCTGATTGCCTTGAAGGTGCTGCAACAGTGCATCAAGCCAGGGGGCACCCTCACGGTATGCCGCCTCAAACGCCACATGTGAAAATACGCTTCCTTCGGCAAAATGAATGCGTTGATATTCTGCGTCAAAACGCTTGCGCATGCCAGCATCGGCAATAATAGCGGTTGAAATGCTCGCTCCGGCCATATTAAACGTTTTTCCCGGGCCAACTGCCGTGACACTGCACGCACGTATTGCACTGTTTAGCGACATCAGCGGCGTATGCACATGGGGAGCATAGACTAAATCAGAATGAATCTCATCACTGAAGATGTTCACATCATGCTCCAGACACAGCGTTGCCAACGCATGCAGCTCCTCTTGGCGCCATACCCGACCCACCGGATTGTGCGGCGAACATAAAATTAACAACTTGGCTCTATTGGTTTTACATGTAATTTTTGCTTTCAAATCTTCCAGATCAAAACTATAGCGCCCTGAAGCATCACGCCGTAAAGCATTTTTAATCACCCGACGGTTGTTCTGGCGAATGCTACTCTCAAAAGGAGCATACACCGGTGGCTGAATAATCACACCCTCACCCTCTTGGGTAAAAGCGCGAATGGCCGTATTGATGCTTGCAACCACTGAAGGAGAGTAGTAGATCCATTCGCGTTTTACATGTAAATGATGACGCTGTCGCATCCATGCCATCTGCGCTTCAAATGCCGAATCCGGCATCATTTCATAACCATATATCTCATGCTCGGCACGCTTTTTAACCGCCGATGTCACGCATGGCGGTGTTTGAATGTCCATGTCGGCAACCCACATCGGTAGCACCTTGTGAGTCCCAAAAAGTGTTGGACGCAATGTGTATTTTTCAGCATTGCTCTGCGCTCTGTTGAGGGATGTATTAAAATCGAACATATAAATCTCTTATTAGAATATTTTATGTTATTATACTTTAAACTACTTATTTTGGAAGCTCTTAGTGAATTTTTTTCTAACCTCTTTTGATACCAAAAGATTACGTTACCAAACCATTGGCATTACCCTGCTTTTATTGATGATTTTAATTGTGTTGCAACAATTTATTGCATACCATCAATTTAATCGTCTTGTTAACGATAAAATCGCCACTAAAAATCAACAAGCACAGATCTTCTACAATTACATGATGCAAGAACGATTCAAAATACAGCTTGCCGCCATTAAAGAAAATCTCAGCTCAAAAGCCGTTCAAGATGCTATTGTCTCCCGTGATCGTGACCAGCTTTATACACTGCTTTCACGCCGTTACAATGTTCTGCATCACACCTTCCCGTACTTTAATATTATGCACATTGTACTGCCGGACAATCATTCATTTTTACGCCTTCACCAACCTCAAAGCTACGGCGACGACCTCAGTGGTATTCGGCCCATGCACCATGTCGTCAACCGGCAAAAAACATGGCTGCACGGTCTGGAAGTAGGTCGTTACGGCATCTCGTACCGTACCGTTGTTCCCATTATATACAATAACATCCATTACGGCAATTTTGAGATCGGTTCTCCGGTGCAACAGGTCATTGAAGATCTTGCAGAACTTCTGGGGCTCAATATTATTCTAACCATCAATAAAAAATACCTGAGTATTGCGCAACATCCTCTGCCGCCGTCGTATGATGCGCAACGCAACATTATCTTTGCCTCGAAACTTTTTCGTTCACTCCACGTCGATCTGCATACCAAAAAACCCGTTGCTTACGACAATGAGACCTACATGATTGAACCCGGCATCAAACTTTACAACTTTAGCGGTGAGGCGATCGGCGAGTTTTTCTATGCGTTTAATATTACCCATGAGCTGGAAAAGAAACACGACTATATTGCAGCGAGCTTTCTCATTGGAGCCATTGTAATGATACTCATAATCCTGCTGCTTAGCTACAATTTCAATAAAATTACCGGCAAACTCAATGAGAGCGAACGTTACAGCCATCTCATTTTAAATACACAAAAAAATATTATTTTTGTCACCAGCGGCAAGCATCTCATTGACGGTAACAATGCTTTTTTAAACTTTTTTCAGTACGGCTCCGTCGCAGCCTTTAAAAAACATCATCAATGTGTCTGCCATCTGTTTCAAGAACACTCCGCTTCCGAATATATTACCGGTGAAACCAAAGAGGGCATGAACTGGATTGAGTATATCATCAAGCACCCCAATATTGAACATAAGTGCCGTATTATCCTGCATCAAAAAGAGCATATCTTTGCCCTTAAAGCCGATGCAACCACCATGAAGAAACGCTCTATTGTAGTCGTGACCCTGCAGGATATTACCAAACTTGAACGCCATAACCGTGAACTGGAGCATATATCGCAAACCGATGCGCTCACCAAAATTTACAATCGCACCTTTTACCATACCATTGCCGCCAAGCTTTACGACAGCGGTGAGATGACTTCGCTCAGCGTCATTTTTCTCGATATTGATCATTTTAAAAATATCAACGATACCTACGGACACGACTATGGCGATAGCGTACTGAAAAAAGTGACCGCCCTCATTAGCTCCATCATACGAAACTCCGACTATTTCATACGCTGGGGCGGTGAGGAGTTTTTATTGCTGCTGCCCAACAGCAACCATGACAACGCTCTTAAACTGTGTGAAAAACTTCGCAGCCGCATTGCCGCTCTCTCATTCAATAAAATCGGCCATGTGACATGCAGTTTCGGCGTCACGCAACGACGCATCGACGATGATGAAAACAGCGTACTGAAACGTGCCGACGATGCGCTCTACCGCGCTAAAAAAAACGGTAGAAACCGTGTAGAGAGTCTGTAGTTTAAAAACGGTACAAATACCCTACCTGCAAGGTAAAGTCGGCTGATCCGTCATCAAGCCCCAAATCAATAGATCCGCGAAGACTTCCGTTATCGTGAACGGCATAGTCCGCTCCCACCGTTAAATCCATCTCATCGACTTCGGTTGCCATTGTCAACTCTGCTATACCGTGAAGCATCTCATCGACTTTATAGATGAGCCCGCCTCCAAGCTGCAATGAAAACTCTCGATTGTCATCCCATCCGTCATTGACTTCAATAGAAGAGAGTCCTGCCATACCGGTAATAACGGTTCGATTATTGAGCGGGTGACGAATAGCGCCAAACACACCAAAGTCTGTCTTATCCCCACCGACATCCTCGTCACCTACCGGAAGCGACAGATGCGCTCCAACACTGATTTGATTGTTTTCCCAGTTGTCAAGATGGTACTTCACCCCAATAATCGGGTCACGCAATCCCGATTCGCTGGCATCATAATCAAAATCTACCGAAGCAAATCCCAAGCTGATCCCCACTTCAGTACGCGGGGCTACTACCACACCGCCACTCACATTGAGACCAAATGCATCGTAAGCATCGTCAGAGATATAATACACATTGCCTTGAGCATAAGCCCCTCTCTCTTGTGAAGCATCTTGAAAAAAGTTGTCAAACAGTTTCACGTTATCCATAGTTGCCTTACCGGCATACAGTGCCTGTGCAGTCGCTAGCGAAATCACAGCCAGCGCTATTGTTTGTTTTACCATCGTATTCTCCTCGTATTGTACTGAATCATTTTATCAAAACACTGTTAATTATTGCTAATATTTTTTCCAGATACTCATCTGTGCTATTGTATGCTGATATTTTCGCGGAGTTTCACGAATTACAAACTCAACATCATGCGTCTCAAGCAGCTGAAAATGCGGTTTCAAAAGCAGCTCTAACTGTTGCAGCGTATGCACGGCATTGCCGGCATCATCAACATAACCCCCCAGCCAAAACTCTTTTTTCGTATAGGCTTCACTCCATGTATACGGAGACGTCAGTACCAAAATACCTTCATGATTAAGACGCTCATGGATCGCATCTAAAAAACGTCGCGGCTCGTAGAGACGATCTATAAGATTATTGGCCATAATAAGGTCGTATCCTTTAAAATGGGATTTAAGGTTACATGCATCGCCTTGAAAAAAGCTTACCCGAGACGCTGACGCTTCAAGATTCAGTTCTTGAAGCGTCACGGAAACATTACGGGTTAAGTCCCCTTCTTCAGCACGTTTGAAACGGATGACGCCCTCTTCTTTCATACTCACACCGACCTGAATAAAACGTGCCGAAAAATCAATACCGACCACTGCATCGAAATAGCGTGCCAATTCAAAACTGCTTCGTCCCGTGGCACAGCCGATATCCAAAGCACGTCCTCGCCGTTTTTCACTGAGATAGCCGGCGGAGAGTTGCGCACACCGTTGGGCAAAATTGGGAACGTTAAAATAGCTCTTGCCATAGTGAAAATCGCAATATTGCGATACCAATGCATCACTCTCGTAAATATTATACGGTTCTGCCTCTTCAAGCGTCTCTTCTTTCACATACCGAAAACCGGCATGTTGGTAAAAGTGGCGACGGAACGCATAGCGTGAATGGGGCATAATCTCATTGCCGTTACTTATAAATGAGCCCCCTTTCATGATATTGTGCCGTCCGTCAAAAGTCGGGACTGAAAAATCATCGTAGATCGGATGCACCTCAAAGCCTTCAAAGGCATGAATCGGCGTTCGAGTCCACTGCCATACATTACCGACCAGATCATAAAACTCACCGTGAGCAAATGTATCTACTGGCATTGCTGAAGCGCAGTGCGCCAAATTGACATTGGCACGACTCTCATTAAAATCATCACTTTCATGAAGAGCGCACGCCTCCACCATGCGATGCCACTGTGCCTCACTCGGCAACAGATAGGATGCTCCCTCTTTATCTGACTTCCATCTGCAAAATGCCATTGCTTCCAGCGCATTAACATCTACCGGCCAATTTAGAGGCATGGCAATCTCTTCGGTTAAAGTACGGTACTTAAAACTTCCGTCATGTTGCGGCACCCAAAATGTCGGATGTTTTGCACCGCTACGACGCAAAAACTGCTTGCCTTCATCATCCCAGTATGCCGCGTTGTCGTAACCTCCTTCATGCACAAATGCCATAAACTCTCCATTACTGACCAAATATTTGGCCGCCTCAAAAGAATTTACATGTATTGTCTCTTCGCCATATTCGTTATCCCAACCGTACAGACGGTGTCTCTTCTCTTTACCCAAGCGCACCAAAGCACCTGAAACACGCACCAAACTGTTGATTGGAGCATCACCGTAACGGTCTGATCGACAGAGCGACGCAATCGGGTGTACATCACCGATGGGAAGTTGACGGTGCAACACACTTGATGTTTCAATATGAATGCGTTCATGCTCAATACCCATTAAAATAATCCACATCGGGTCATCTTGAGTAATAGGCAATGTTAAAGGCAGGGTATCAATAAGGGTATCGACCAGACGGCGCACGTCATTGCGATAAGCTCTGACTTCTGCTACGTCCGGCCACCGATAGTGCTCATTATTGAGATCGTCCCAATGCATCTCATCGACTCCCACGGCAAACATCGACTCAAAATCGGGGTTAATGCGCTGCGTAATCACACCGCCTAAAATTAACTTATTAATAAAAAACGTCGCCGTATGTCCAAAATAAAAGATCATCGGATGACGTGTCGGTTCCGACTGTTGGTAAAACACATTGTCATCGCGAAACATGGTAAAAAGAAGCTCGAAAAGATCGGCACTGTTATGAAAATAGTCGCGTATCTCTTGACGTTTTAACGCGACGTCGCTACCATCTAACGTTACAGGAAGAGTACTTAATGAACTCAAAATCTCCCCTTGTGATTTTTTGACATTGTAACAAAGTTTTCTGCTATACTTAATATTATGAAGATGTTTACCTCAAAACTGTTGCCTGATGTAGCACTGATACATGCATTTACATGTAAAACAAGTCATAATATTGCCTTTCATGTCGGTGATAACACCCATGATGTTATCCAACACCGTAAAACACTTGCTTCAACACTGAACTATCCGCATGACCGCCTCGTCTCTATGAAACAAATTCACTCTGACAAGGTTGTTGCCGTCACTGCGACACACCATCACAAAGCACCCGTTACATGTGACGCCCTCATCACCAATGAGCCCAATACGCCGCTCATGGTAATGACGGCCGATTGCACTCCCGTACTACTGTATGATCGACACACATCTGCCGTTGCCGCGATTCATGCCGGACGTGCCGGTGCATTGTCCAACATCATCGCAAATACCCTTACTAAGATGGCAGAACAGTTTCACAGCGACAGCAGGAATATTATTGCCGTTTTAGGTCCGTCCATTTGTCAAAAGTGCTATGAAGTAAACCAAGATATTTATGAAGAGACGCTGGCACTGGGGTATGACAGTGCCGTCATGTGCAAAGCACAGCGTTATTTTTTACATGTCAATACCGTTTTAGTACAACAGCTCCAAGAGTGCGGTGTGACCAAAAATCATATTGATGTTATGAAGCATTGCACAGCATGTGAGCATCACACATTTTTTTCTTACCGTGCCCAAAAAGGTAACACAGGACGTCAAGCCGGCATTATTATGTTACGTTCGTCACTGTCGTAACAATTACGATTTTACATGTAACTGTTGAAGCAGCTGCTTCATCTCTTTGACTTCCGTATGCAATCGAGAAATTTCTTGTGTATACTCTTGGATCTCCTTGCCTTTTTGCTCCTCCTCTTCACCCCCTTTAATGGTAAAGATAGCATCGACAATAATACCGATAAACAGATTGACCATAATAAACGTCACAATTAGAATATAAATAACAAAGTAGATCCATGCATACGGGTATGCCTCCATGACCGGTCGCGCTATTCCCATAGACCAGCTCTCAAGCGTCATAATCTGAAACAGTGTGTACATCGACTCGCCCAATGTCCCGAACCATTGCGGAAATGCCTCGCCAAACAGCGTAGTTGCCATAATGGCAAATACAT
Source organism: Helicobacteraceae bacterium (assembly GCA_026988515.1). Classification (GTDB taxonomy): domain Bacteria; phylum Campylobacterota; class Campylobacteria; order Campylobacterales; family Sulfurimonadaceae; genus QNZR01. Next base: position 31,983 of record JALSLA010000008.1, read on the forward strand.
AAAAGAAGAGCAGCAGCACCATCGCCACCGAAGCAATTCCCGGAATAACGGCAATCAACGCCCCAATAATCACTCGCATCTGCGGTACAATCGTAAGCAGACGAAACAACCGTAACACTCGCAACGCTCTTAAAATAGAGAGACCGTCACTTGTGGGAATTAGCGATATGGCAACAACAAAAAAGTCAAACAGACTCCACGGGTCTTTAAAAAACGCCCCTTTGTACACCGAAATTCTCATGATAATTTCAACCGTAAAAATAGCGACAATAAGCATATCTAACGTATTAATCAGTGTTCCGTACGATGCCATCAGGGATTTTGACGTTGCCAATCCCAAAATAATCCCGTTAAATACAATAAGTCCCGTTATAAAATAACGAAAAAACTTTGATTCTACAATCTCTTTTACCATCGTTGTCTCCAAAAAAATATGCGCTATGGTAGCTGTTTTTGTTAAATAAACTATTGCAGTTTTAGAGCTTGTACTATATAATGCCTCATGAATTTTTTATTTACACCCTCATCACATTTTAATCTGGCCAATCTCTTTACCATGGTCAATATTACCGCCGGACTGATGGCAACGTACTACATTACGCAAAACAATTTTTTTGTCGCCGTTATCTTGGCATGGGTGGGTGGAGCCTTCGATATTTTTGACGGTAAAATTGCCCGAAAATATCAGCTCTCCAATGAGTTTGGCGTTCAATTGGACTCTTTTGCCGACTTCCTTTCGTTTGTACTGGTACCGGTATTTCTTATTTTTCAGGCAGTCTATACCGTCAATTTTCAAGGATTTTGGCTCATTGCCGCCGCTATGGTGAGCATCTATTATGTCATCTCGGGTCTTCGCCGTCTTATTCATTTTAACATCAATACCGACGCCGGTGAAGTGGACAAGTATTTTACCGGTGTACCCACACCTTTGGGCGCTATTTTGCTCTGGCTGGTCTACTTAAGTGCCGCGTACGCGTTGGTGTCGGCACCTGTTGTCATAGGTCTTATGGGAGTTATCGGATGGCTCTTAAATTCTAAAGTGAAGGTACCGCACCCTTAGTATAGCTGTTACTGCTTTTTCAAAAACTTTGTCAACAGCACAATTTTTGTTCCGTTAACACGCCCTTCTATCTGTTCGGGATTATCGGTAAGGGAAATATTGCGCACGGCGGTACCGCGCTTTGCGGTAAACCCTGCTCCTTTGACCTCTAAATCTTTAATAATCGTTACCGTATCACCCGCCTCAAGTACAGCGCCGTTACTGTCTCTGCTTGGAGTGCGTTCCTCGGTACCTTGGTCATCATGCTGCGCCCATGCCAATACCTCTTCGTCAAGATAGAGCATCTCAAGCAGATCTTGCGGCCAGCCCTCTGCAGCCAACTGCGTCAGCATTCTGTACGCTACAACCTGTACCGCCGGTTCACTGCTCCACATACTGTCATTGAGACAACGCCAGTGATTGGCATCAACATGCTGGGGGTTCTCTAACTGAAATTTACATGTAGAACAGACCAGAACCGACTGTTCGACACTGCCGTTGGAAGGTGCTACCTCAAACGCACTCAATGCCGCATCACTACCGCACAATTCACATACTCCGCCGCTACGCTCTGTCAACTCCTGCACTACACTCATCTACCTGCTACCTTGTATCTATTATATTTTTTCGAATTGTACCGTGTTCCGCTGAAAATATAAAGGAGAGTTGTCGTGATGTTACCCGATTAAAATGAAAAAATAACAATGTTAAAAAATACAAGTGCCTTTAAGTATAAAATTAATAAAATATTTTAAATTATAATCAGGAGCATCCATGACGATACCGCACAAAGGGGTTTATACCCTACTTTTACCCTTGCTTTTGCTGTCAACAATGTTGTCCTCAAGCCTGCTCGGCGATGCCGGTTCCGAAAAAATCATCCGTATTCTTGACAAAGAAAATATCACCGACGGTGATATCAGCACCGTTAAAAGACTTATTAAAGAGGGTGCCAAAATCAACGCAAAAGATGCCGACGGCTATACACCGCTCATTGCCGCCGCAGCAGGCGGGCACAAAGATATTGTCACCATGCTCCTTCGTAAAGGTGCCGACCTGGAGAGCGAGGTCAACGGTTTTACACCGCTGATTTTTGCATGCCGTAACGGCCATGAAGCGGTGGCGCTGGAGCTCATTAAACAAGGAGCCAATGTCAAAGCAAAAAATAAATACGGTAGAAATGCCCTGCTTTACGCTACTAAAATGTCACTTGACACCGTCGCACAAAAGATGATTCAGATGGGTGCCGACGTTCGTGTTAAGGACAAAAACGGCAATACCGCACTTATTTACGCTATTAAACGTGCCATGGTCGGCACGGCAAAAGCACTTATTGACAAAGGTGCCGATGTCAATGCCAAAGACAAAGAGGGAGTCACACCGCTCGTGTATGCTACCAAAAATGCTTTTGACGACATTGCTCTGCTGCTCATTAACAAAGGTGCCGATGTCAGCACCAAAGATACTAACGGTGACACTCCGTTGCTCTATGCTACCTACAATGCCCTTAACGATGTCTCCAAACGTCTTATTTCTAAAGGTGCCGATGTCAATGCTGTTGACAAAGACGGCAATACACCGCTGCTCTTTGCTGCTCTGTTAGGACTCCCCGAAGCGACAACAATGCTTGTTGCCAACGGTGCCAAAATCAATAAAAGCGATAAATACGGCAAAACACCGTTACTGCGGGCCATTCAATACACCAATGAATCCACCGCAAAGGTACTCATTGACAGCGGTGCCAACATTAACAAACGCGATAAAGACAAAGAGACCGCACTGCTTCTTGCGACCAAAAAAGGCCTGCCCAAAACAGCATTGCTGCTCATTGCCAAGGGTTCTGATGTCAACGTTAAAGACAAATACAATACGACCCCGCTAATGTATGCAGCAGAAAAGGGGCTTTTAAAGGTGGTGAAAACTCTGGTGGAAAAAGGGGCGGAACTTAACGAAAAAGACAGAGATAACTATACGGCTTTACAGTATGCCAAAGAGAAAAAGCATGCTGACGTTGTTGCCTACCTTAAAGGTCAAGGTGCACATTAAGAGACTAAGCCGTCTCTTTTTCAAGAGCGGCTATCTTAATCTCTTTGAGCTTTTTGTCTGTAAAAAACGTTCCTAAAGGAATAAGTGATGCGACAAAAAAGAGAACCGTATCGTTCATACTGAAACGGTATTTTTTCGCGACACCGACCAACAGAACCATAAACACAATAAACAGTACGCCATGCGTCATGCCTACGACACGAACCGCTTCAGGGTAGCCGTATATATACTTTAACGGCATGGCAATACATAAAAGCGCCAAATATGAAAGCCCCTCTATGAAACCTATGAGTCTAAAATAGTCTAAGACATCTTTTTTCATACCGCAACCTTTCTGCTTGGAAATATATGCGATATAATACACATGAATACTTATTATAAATTGAATTTTTTTTCAAGCAAAATTTACATGTAAAACTTAAAGTTTCATCTATTCACACCATGCTTTAACCTTCTAGCTCCTCAGTTGTGAACGTATTGGTCTCTTCTGGCGTTCCGTCACCGTTTTCATCCAGCGCCACCTCAATTAATGATTCCGACAAAATAGTCACAGTAACAATTGCCGCACTGTGTTTGTCATGAATTGTCATGGTACCGCTCGAGTAGTTCTCGTGATCACTCAATCCTTGAATATTATAGGTTATCGCAAAAGAACCTGAAAATATGTTTGGATTTGTTGTGACATCAACATCGTAACGTCCTGTTGTCGTTTGAGTACCGTCTGCAAAGCTGCCTATCGTTTCAATATCTATGTCCGTCATAGCAAATGTTACCGATTTGCCGTCATGTGTCGAACCAAAAGTAAAACTGTCTGCTGTCATGGTTACATAGTGCGTCGTAGCCGTTTTTTGCAGCTCATAGGTTAGTGTACCGTCAAATACAATATCAAACGCCGGATTGGATGAAACCTTACCGCCAAAAGTGAACGTATCGTATTCTCCTTGAATTGTCATCGATCCGGAATCACTAAAAAAGTAGTCACCGACCACATTGCTGTAAGTTAACACATACTTCCCGTCCATTAATACATAGCCGCCGACCTGAGAGGGGTAATTGTTTCGACAATGATTAAAGGTACCGCTGTAACTATCTCCGTTAGATACCCGGTTTTCCACAGCAGTTTTTACAACCATACTACCGGATCCGCCATCCTTGCATGTTGCAGCATCACTCGTCACGCCACGAATAGTTGAGCGAGTCGTGCTACTTCCGATCGGATTACTCATAACATTTGAGCGTTGCGCAACAGACTCACTAAACCCGACCAATCCATACCCGAATTTTGCTACGGTTTTATAATTTGATTTGGTAATTGGAGCAGCGGTCGTTGTACCGCCTCCGGCAACATCTCCAGTATTGTCAGCAGGTGTAGAGCCACCGCCTCCTCCACCACAAGCAGATAATCCTAATACCAATAAACCCACTTTCAACACCGTTGAAATCTTTACCGTTTTGTTACGTAGTTTCATCCCTACTGATTCCTTTTCTAAATATTGCAACATAAAAAAGCATTAAAGGCAATGCCAATCTTCAAACAACCCTTCGCTTTACATAGCGATTATACAAAATTTATTATACATAAAAATAAACAAAAAAGTCAAAATACTCAAAAAAACTGTGACAATTAATCAATTATAATTCATGCCATGCCGGCGTAATGATCTCGCGTCCGTCATCAAAACATTTAATTTTCATTGCATCGACACACCTTCCGGACTCCAGAGTCATCACTGCCATCTGCAAGATACGTTTACATTGTTTCGGTACGTCAAAATGTCCCGGAAGTGCTGTCAAAAATCGCTGAATCGGTACTTTGGCATCCATTCCAATAACATTGTCACGGCATCCGCTCAAGCCGATATCGCTCAAGTAGGCACTGCCGCGGACAATCTGAAAGTCATCGCTGCCAATATGGGTATGGGTGCCTATCATCGCACTGATGCTTCCTTGAAGCATCACAAACATGGCGCGCTTTTCACTACTGGCTTCGGCATGAAAGTCAATAAAAATATGCTCGACTCCCTCATCACGAAGCTGTGATACTGACTGTTGTGCCAGACGAAACACATTGTCGGTATGCGGCATACTAAAGTGACCCATAAGATTCATAACAGCGAGCCGCTCTCCGTTAACCTCATACACTTTCAAGCCCGTTCCGGGGAGCTCTTTGGGGTAGTTATGCGGTCGCAAAAGTTCTAACGTATCAAATAGCGGCATAATCTCTTTTTTATCCCAGGTATGATTGCCGCCGGTCATCACATCAATACCGTAAGTGAACAGTTCATTGGCATTTTTCAGTGTCAGCCCAAAACCGTGTGAGGCGTTCTCATAGTTGGCAATGACAAAATCAATGGCATGCTCTTCACGCAGTCGCTTCAGATGCTCACGAATCATTGAACGTCCGGGTCTTCCGACAATATCACCAATAAATGCAATGGTCACAGCTACTCCCTCTCTTTTAAATAACATTGCGATTATACTTAAAAAGCATTAAATCGTACCCAATTGGCATGCGGTGTTACCAAAACAGTAAAAAAACTCAACTAGCTATTTTTTTTTTAAAATAAATTTTCTTTTATAGAAAATAATGTTACTATTTTTTCAGCGAAATCTATTGTGTCGTATTTCATTATATAACACTATAAAATCGCTTAATCAATTGAGGAGGCACTATGATCAGTTTGAAACGATCCATTAGTGTATGTTTGTTAAGTTTTTTAGTTTTTTTCCCTGCAGCAAAAGCGGAGCTAACGCAGTTTGAGCAGCTTGGGAAATTTCTCTATTTCGATGAAACGCTTTCTGAGCCGGACGGACAGTCATGTGCAAGTTGTCATACACCTGAGGCGGGTTGGGCAGACCCCGACACGCATCTTCCGGTATCAGAAGGAGTTATTCCGGGGCTTTTTGGAGATCGAAACTCTCCCGCAGCAGCATATGCCGCATTCTTTCCTGACTTTAGTTATGAAAACGGTGTGGCAGTCGGCGGTCAGTTTTGGGACGGACGCGCTGCCAATGTTGTCGAACAGGCCAAAGGACCGTTTTTAAATCCGGTGGAGATGGCCAACCCCGACAAAGCGACGGTTATTCGTGATATTCTCATCTCAGACTATAGCGATCTTTTTGAAGAACTTTGTGGTTCAGCTGAAGATATTGATGCGGCTTACGACTGTACAGCCGAAGCAATCGGTGCCTTTGAAGCGAGTAGTGAAGTCAATACTTTTAGCTCAAAATTTGACGCAGTCATGGCAGGAAAGGCTCAGTTTACCCGTCAAGAACGTCGTGGAATGATGCTCTTTCACCGCAAAGGAAAATGCGCCCAATGTCATACTGCAGGCAGAGGCATGGGCATGGGCCGCGGCGGTAGAGGCGCTAACACAGGTCCGGTACTCTTTACCGACTTTAAGTACCATAACTTGGGATTACCAAAAAACACTGAGTATCCGTACGATCAGTTTGAAGAGAAAACCGACTTAGGACTGGGTGGTGTGCTAGGTGACGCATCGCAAAACGGTAAATTTAAAACACCGCATTTGCGTAATATTGCACTCACACCGCCATACATGCATAACGGTGTTCTCAAAACACTTAAAGAGGTAGTGCATTTTTACAATACTCGTGATGTCTCCGACCAATGGGGTGATCCCGAAGTCAGTGACAATATGGAACGACGGCTTCTGGGTAATCTTGGACTCAGCGACTCTCAAGAAGATGCCATTGTCGCTTTCATGATGACATTTACCGACGGATATGTTCCCGAAGAAAATGTCAATAACAGCAATGGAACCGGTCGCGGCAACGGAGGACGCTAGTTCGTCCGTGTCTGATCTACATGTAAAAATACATGTAAATCGCATATCCTCTCATTGAGGATATGTCCACTGCCTGTTTAGAGCTGCTTTGGCTTTGCATTGCGTAGGTAATGCAGTACTGCACGAATGATGTCATCATCATCTTTACTCGCCGACACAATACGCTCTTTTGAGCCGTTTTGATACTCCATACTAATATTTTGACCGTAATTACTCAGCACTTTAATCTTCTTTTGCAAACTAAGCATTTTAATGACCATCAATTCAAAAAACTGTTTGGTCGGTGTATTGAGCGTACCGAAACGGTCAATGCACTCCTCTTCAATCTCATAAATTTCCGTCGGTGTTTCACACTGGCTCAACCGTCGATAAAGCTCTAATCGCAAGCGATCTTCTCGAATGACCTCATCGGAAAGATAGGCGCTGATACTAAGCTTGATATCGACCTTGTCACGGTAGGTTTTTCCTTCATTGCTCAAGGTTGTAATCGCTTCTTCAAGCATTTTTAAGTAGAGCGAGTAACCAATATTTTTAATATGTCCGCTTTGCGCATCACCGACCAGATTGCCGCCGCCGCGAATTTCCAAATCATGATACGCCAGCACCGAGCCGCTTCCTAGAAACGAGTTGGATTCTAATGCTACCAGACGTTTTTTAGCTTCGGGCGTAAGATTCTCTTTGTCATCTACAATAAAATAGGCAAACCCTTCTTGATGACCCCGACCGACACGACCGCGAAGCTGATGCAGATCGGCAATACCGAAACGATCGGCACCGTCAATAATCATGGTATTGACATTGGGCATATGAATACCCGACTCTATAATAGACGTAGCGATCATCAGATCATATTCACCGGCTTGAAATTTTAACAGCTCCTTCTCCGTCTCTACTGCCGAAATTTTTGAATGCAGCATCACCATTTTTAATTGCGGCATCAACTGACGTAGCTGTCCCTCTTTAATCGGCATATGCTCAATGGAGTTGTGTACGTAAAAAACCTGACCGCCGCGACGCAGTTCACGCATAATGGCCTCTTTAATGAGCTTGTCGTCATATGCTTTGACAAACGTTCGTACGCCCTGACGTTCACTGGGCGGCGTCATAATACTGCTCATGGTTTTAATGGAGCTTAATGCCTGATTGAGACTGCGCGGAATGGGGGTCGCACTCATTGAGAGCAGATGCACTTTCTCATGTATCTGTTTGAGTTTCTCTTTTTGCTTAACGCCAAACTTATGTTCTTCGTCAATAATTACCAAACCCAGTTTGTAAAAAGAGACGCCAAAAAGAGCATGTGTTCCGACCACCACGTCAACACTGCCTTCCAAAAGTGCTTTGATGACGGCATTTTTCTCTTTTGTCGTCACAAAACGATCCAGCTTGCTCACACGAATTCCCCACGCTTCAAACCGCTCTGCGAGGGAGTGGTAATGTTGCGAACTCAGCAGTGTCGTCGGTACAATAACGGCACATTGATACCCTGATTTTACCGTAGCAAAAATAGCATTCATGGCTACTTCCGTCTTGCCAAAACCGACATCGCCGCTTAAGAGTCTGTCCATAATACGACCGCTGCCGATCTCTTCGATAATTTCCTCAATACTCTTTTCCTGATCGTCGGTATAGGAAAAGCCCGATGATTCCTGAAACTTTTGTAAAAGCTTGCTGTCGGTTTTGATGCGCGGTGCTGCAATCAATGCACGTGTCGCAGCCGTATTGACAATTTCAGAGGCAATTTCAAAAAGCCGCTTTTTCACCTTCTCTTTAAGTCGTCCAAAGCCTCCTTTACCCAGGCGATCCAACGAGGGAAGTGATCCTGATGATGCAATATACCGGTCAATGTACTCCAGATTTTCAACCGGCAGCAGCACTTTGTCTTCTCCCATATAACGAATAACGACAAAATCTTTAACCCCGCCTAAAATGTCTACCTGCTCAATCGCTTCGAAAATACCTACACCATACTCTTCATGGACGACATAATCTCCGGGCTTGAGATCGTCCAATACAATAGACGTACGACGACGACGGCGTTTTTTTTCGGGTTTATTGAGTGAAAGAACCAACACATCATCACTTATGACGTTAACAATGTAGGGTTTGTAAATTACATGTAATTGTGTCGTATCGTAAATATCATTCTGTTTAACCTGTGCCTCATTCGTGGCAATCACCGTAATCTTTTTATTCTGATGTACCTTTAAAAGTGTCCCTACATCCGTTACAACCAGTGGTTTGTACTGCTGCGGTTCATCAAGAGTTTCCAGTGCAAACAGCTCACGCGGTGCTTGTGGCAACAGCAATTCATAGGCCTCGTCCAGCAATGCTTCCATCGGTTTGACAAACCGTGCCGCTTTGTGTTCTAAAAAAAAGCTGCCAAGATCGTTAAGATACCACAAGCCCAGCGATGCCATATCTTTTAAAAAACTGTCACTCGGACTCGACTCAATGGCATGCATCATAGTCTCATACTCTGTAGCATTCAGTGCATAAAATGCCGGTGCAATGGCAATAGACTCCAACGGTTCTTTTTCGGTGCGCTGCGTCTGTACCTTAAAGCGTTTGATATCTTCAATGTCATTGTCAAACATGGATATACGATACGGTGCCTCCGTATTGGGCACAAAAATATCGATAATATCGCCTCGAAACGATACCTCACCCTCCACTTGCACCATATCGACAATGCTATACCCCCAATACAGCATTGTCTCTTGAAACCTTTTTAACTCCAACGTTTCGGCAAAAGAGAGTGTCATTGACTTTAATAGATCGGCCTTGGGAAAAGCAGACAAAAGCGTTTTAAACGGTGAAATCACCAAAGGTTTACATTCTGCCCGATAGTAGCGGTTCAATGCTCCAAAGAGCTGATGCAATTCACTTTTATACGCGCGCAGATCATCTAGGTATCTGGCACGAAAATCGGGTAAAACAAGAACATCACGTTCAAAGTAGCGACAGACATCGGCAAGAGCTTGCGACTCGGCGGCATTCTCACAAAGCAATACTTCAAGAGAAGTCTCTTGGTGCTGTGTTAAATATTCAAAAAGACGACTCGCTACCATCAGCACTGCACTTGAGCATTTTTGATATGACTCTCGCCGTCAAAAACAGTATGTTGCATATTGATCGCATCAGCATCAATATTGCCTTCAACGTGCGCAATCGGTTTACCAAAAAGTGAAATTATAGCATTTTGAATCATGTACCTTTTTTGCCGTTAGTATTAAGTTTCTTCCATACCCGATAATATGCTTTGATAGGATCAATATAAAACAGTACGTTAAATGTGCATAAAGGTAATGGTTTTTAGGTAACGGGATTATAGTACTTTACCCTTAAACAACAATTATCTCTTTTTTGCGAAGTTATTTTGGCATCACTCTGTACCTCTTGTTTGTAAAAGCTCAAAAAGCTTGACATTGACAAAATATATCTCACGCCCAACTTTGACACTTCTGAGTATGCCGTAAGCTTCTAGCTCTTTGAGGTAGGAAGTAGCAGTTTTACGAGTGACACCCAACTCATCTATAAGAAATGTTATCTTTGTATATGGATGTTTAAACAGTATTTCAAGCAGATCTTTGGAGTAAAATTTGGAAAACTTTGCTTTTAAAATCTCTTTTGTTTCATGCATCAAATTTACTATTTTCTCTATGAGCACAACACTTTGAAGTGATGTCTGCTCAACTCCTCTAAGCATATAAAGCACCCACTCTTCCCATGCATCTTCTTTTCGTACTTTGTTTAGACGTGTGTAATACTCACTTTTATGCTCTATAATATACGAACTAAGATATAAAACCGGCACATCTAAAAGATTGTTGAGTATCAAGTAAAGTATATTGATGATTCTGCCCGTACGCCCATTGCCATCGTAAAATGGGTGAATTGACTCAAATTGATAGTGTATGATTGCCATCTTGGTCAAAATATCAAAATCATCAAGCTCACTGTTATTAATATACTGTTCGAGGTTATCCATCAAATCTTGGATATCCTGATGGTTTTGCGGTGGCATATAGACTACATTACCGCGACTGTCTTTGAGCACTGTACCGCTTTGTGAACGAATCCCGGCATCATTATCTTCAAGCTTTTGCTGAATGGCTACGATATGGCGTTTTAAAAGGAGTTTTTTCTCTTGCACAAGTTCAAAACCAAAATAGAGTGCTTCACAATAACGCTGCACCTCTTTGGCCTCTTGCGAGATGTTTTGAGAACTCACCCCTGCACGATAGAGTTCATCATGCGTAGTGACGACATTTTCTATCTCAGAGCTGTCTTTTGCCTCTTGAAGTGAAAGAGCATTAATGAGAATACTTTGATTTGGCATGGAGCGAGCAGCCCCTTTTAGCTCCGCCAAAGCACGATTTGCTTTGATGATTTGTTTAAGAACTGCTTTTGACTCTATATCTTTTTTAAGTGGTAATTGAGGAGGAATAGTACCAACTTCCATAATAGATGCGCCTTACATGTATAAAATAGCAACTATTTTACCATAATCAGAAAAATAGTGGTAATTTTTTTAAATTTTTACCACTATAAGGATTCTCACGCATCAATTTTCCCAGTAACTACGGTTGAGTGTTCTTGTTCCTTGGTGCTGTGTTAACTATTCAAAAAGACGACTCGCTACCATCAGCACTGCACTTGAGCATTTTTGATATGACTCTCGCCGTCAAAAACGGCATTGGGATCAACCACCAATGTGTTGGCAATGACTGTGCCCAACAAATACCCGTTACTTTGTATATAGACCTCTTCTGCATCAATATTGCCTTCAACATGGCCATGAATCACAATGCGTGTTGCTTGAATATCGCCGATGATATGGCCATTAACACCCACTGTAACCTCATGGTCGGAAACAATAACACCATGAAGACTACCGTCAATAAAAAGTTCACAAATCAGTTTGAGTTCTCCTTTAAAATAACAACCCTCTGTGATGATGGTAGTTTTATGATTTGGGACAGATTTTTTGTTATGATTTTTACCAAAGAGTGCCATGGAACTTTCTTCTCCTTCTCAAATATATCGTCATAATTCCCAACACGCCATTTAATAAAGTTGTAAGCATTGAGTGGACGATCGACAAAACGCACCTCATAGTGCAGATGCGGTCCGTTGCTTAAACCGCTGTTGCCGGTGTAGGCAATGAGGTCCCCTTTGTTGAGGACATCACCGATGCTAACCGTATAGCGTTCCAAATGACCGTAATACGTTTTAAAGCCGTAGTTATGAGCAATACGTACCAGCCGCCCGTACCCTTTACTCCAACCGACATAATCAACGACGCCGTCTGCCTGTACATAGACCGGTGTATTTTTAGCCGCAATCAGATCCGTTCCTTTATGCAGTCCCCGTTTATTGGTTACGGGATGATTGCGATACCCAAACGGGCTGGAAACCCCCTTGTACTCTACCGGAGAACCGTTGGGAATAGACTGAAACATCAGCGCAATCTCTTCGGACGTCAGCGTTGCGATCTCAATACGCTCTTTGACACTCATGTTCTGCGTCGGTGTCAGCCCAATGAGCCCTTCGATATTATCGAGTCTGCCCGTAACAGTAGAAAGTTCTTCTTGTTTGGCTTTCAACACTGCTTGGTTTTGTTTAATCGACTCAACCAAAACGGCATTTTTGTCATACTCTTTGTCAATGAGCTTCTGCATGGTAGTGCGTTTGTCAATCATATCATCAATCACACTGTTTAAGTAAAAAATACCAAAGAGTGTCAATAGACCAATAGCAACAAACAAAATACCCGCATAGAGCAATCCGCTTTTGACACTGTAGGGCAAATTAATCTGCTTTAAACCTTTGTCATCGTGAATGGTAATGGTAAAATGCTTACGCATACGCTCCCCTTACAAAAGCCTCTACGACTTTAAAAGAACCAAATACCAAATAGTTCTTCTTAGCATCTATAGCCTCAAAGCATCTGTAGGCAATATCAAGCTGACGAAGCGTTGCTTCCAAAGCAGATTGCATCACAATCCGCTCATCATCTACCGCTAAAATTTCCACATGTTCAATAATGGGTTTTAAAATACCAAGTACCGATACATACTCTTTATCGGCATAGCTATTATAGACCAAAATAACTTTGCTCCCCTCAAAGGCCTTGACAATAGCTTCTGCTGCAAGCGGATTATGCCCCACGTCAAGAGTGATGTTTTTTCGAAAAGGGTAGAGTCGTCCCCAAGGAAGTTCCGTATCTAAAGCGGCAATATCACACGGCACCTTTAACACTTTTGCGGCAGCAAAAGCAAGGGAAAGATTCTCTTGCAAGTACAACGCCAGCCCCGCGGTGTGTGCGCGCTGTTTTAAGGCTTTTTGTTCCGAAGCACACAATACGTCATCGACCCTGTAGAGTCGGCAGTTTCGTTTTTCAGCAATCAATTTACATGTAATTTCCACTTCGTCATAGCGCTGTCGCCCAATAATAGCGCAGTGTGTCATGCTATTGCATTTGGTACGTACAATACTCTGCAAGTCTGCTCCTAAAAAATCCTGATGGTCATATGCAATCGGTGTAAAAAGGCTTAAAACCTTAGGAAATACATTGGTCGCATCATACTCACCGCCAAGACCCGCTTCAAGTACGACATAATCACACTCTTGAAAACAGATCATTGCCAAAAGTGTGGCATATTCAAAATAACTTAAGGCCTTGGCATCATCATCGTTGAGCCACCTCATGAGCTTTCGGTGTGCCGCTTCAAGCATATCGTCATGACTGTCGTGCCCGTCAATCCAGATACGTTCGTTAAACGATATAATATGCGGAGAGCTGTAGTGACCGACACGGTAACCGGCATGGCGCAACATGTTGGCAAGAAAACGTCCGGTCGTGCCTTTACCGTTCGTGCCGACAATATGAACAATTTTCGGTAGGGAAAAATGCACCGCAATACGTGCAAAAATCCGCGGCATGCGCGTCGTGTCAATATGACTATAGTACAGTGGTTTCTGCGCTAAAAACGATCTTAGCGTCATCTTATTTTATGAGCACCGGTTCAATACGGTTTCTTCCGCCGTTTTTAGCATCATAGAGCCGTTCATCGGCGGAGTGCATCGTTGCTTTGGTAGACTGTAACGCCTTACGTTCGGCAACACCGCCGCTTACCGTCACTTTAATACGTACGCCACGATACATCAGTTTTGTATTTTCAACCTGTCGACGCACCTTGTTGGCAAAAGTCACGGCGCCTTCAACATCGGTATCACCCAAAATGGCAATAAACTCTTCACCGCCGTATCGTCCGACAACATCGACATTCCGACACAGTTTCTTCAGGATGTTGGAAAAAGCAACCAATACGGCATCACCGGCATCATGTCCGTGAGTATCATTGACTCTTTTAAAGTGATCCAAGTCAAACATCACAATGGAGTAGTTACGTCCGTAACGGTTAAACTCTCCCTCTTTAATTTTTAGCTGCTCATCAATAGCACGCTTATTAAAGAGCTTGGTTAAAAAGTCTTCTCGCGACGCTTTGAGTGCCGCAGCAAGCTGTGTCTCCAGATTCATTACTTTTGAACCCAGTTCAAGCACCCGTTCATTATGTGATTTAAGATCCTTGCTTAACAGTTCCGTCTTCTCTTCTAGCGTCATCGCAATTTTCAGCAGCTTGGTATGTGCTGATTTAAAATCAGTTGTTTTCGCCTGATCAAAATGTTCAAGATCATGTTTGATTTCAGCAATCTCAACGGAAGAGCTGTCACTTTTTTCAATCAGATCAATAAGCTGTAGAGAGAGCTTATCGAGAACACTGTCAAGTGCAACAACCATATCTTTAACACTGAGTTTGTCCAGAGCAATGCGTAGCTTAATCGCTTCTTTAATCTCCTCATACATCCCTTGCGATGTCAAGAGTGCCGAATTGGTACGAAGCGTATCGGAGATATCGGCCAGTTCATCATTCACACCCGATGCAATAGAAGGAACCAGTGAGGCAATCAGCAGCGATGCTACCCGATCCATACTGCCGGCTCCTTGATTCATACCGACATTGTTACCCAATGAGTCTACTGTTTTTTTAAGATCATCAACATCGAGTGTGCCGTAATTTTCAAGTTTCTTTAAAAAACTTGCATCGTACAGGGTTAAAAAATCCATCCATTTTTTAGAAAGATTTTCAAGTTCTTTGGGAGCGTTTTGCGCTTGCAATGCCATCAATGTTTTTTGAGAAAGCGTCGTCGCTTCAGCGTTGTGCAGTACCTCTACCGATTGCAATACCCGCTTAAGCAGCTGCTGACTCGCATCGAGTAACTCGGAGCACTCTGTCGGATTGGAACGGTTAATTTTTGAAATTAAAAAACGCACCAGTTCTTGTGTTGTTTTTACCCGATACTGCTTAATCTCTTTTTGATACGCCTTATCCAAAGTCGTCGTATATCGATCAACCTGATTACAGTCATCAATTAAAACACCTGCTTTTTTCGCCTCGATGCAGAAGGCCTCGGCATAAAATTCCGGTGTTAACAGTTTCCCTTCGTTTTGAAGTCTCTCAATCGCTTTTTTGATAATATCATGAACACTCATGGCTTCTCTCTTACTAGTGGTTCGGAAGATATCTGCGCCAAAAAGCTGTCAATGGCCTTTTGCGCACCGTTTTTAATGGCCTCAAAACGTACTTTCTCCGAAATGATAGCATTGGCTCGAATACCAAAGTCATAACTTCCCCGTGAAAGATACGTTTTCGAAAAATTTCCCGTCGTTCGCAGTATCTGCATAAAAACGTCCGTCTGAAACGCTGTAATATACCCGTTAATATCGTACTTTATGGGTTTAAATTTAATATCGCTGATGGTTATTGCCAAATGGGTAGTGGCCTCATCTTTATCACGCAATTGCGTTTTAAAGCGCGATATTACCGCACGATCTACCGCATCTTTAATAATAACGGAATTTTCCGGATCAT
This sequence comes from Helicobacteraceae bacterium, assembly GCA_026988515.1. Taxonomy (GTDB): domain Bacteria; phylum Campylobacterota; class Campylobacteria; order Campylobacterales; family Sulfurimonadaceae; genus QNZR01. The sequence goes on from JALSLA010000008.1 coordinate 47,813, forward strand.
GCAAAGAGACATAGACTTCGGTACTGATACTCTCACCCACGACACTCTTGACATAGTGTGACGTTGCTTTATAGCCGCAACCTGCAAGCAGCCACAGCATTATCACACTCACCATCCATCGCATTGCTACCCTTTCACAACAATATTGACCAGTTTATTGGGAACCAGGATCTCTTTAACAACTGTTTTACCCTCAATCCATTTTGCAAGCGCCTCTTTTGCCCCAGCAAGTATTGCTTCTTTAGTAGCCTCAGCGTCTACTTCCATCTCACTGCGACGTTTTCCATTGACCGAAAGCCCAATGGTAATCGTATCGACTTCAAAAACCTCATCGATTACAACATTGGGCCTGAGGTTGTGACGTTTGAACAACTGCTCACTCAACTCCCAGCAGATATGCGGTACAATCGGCTCTAAAATCGACAGCAGTATCCAATACCCTTCACTCCAAACATCACTGTGGCGCTGTTCGTTAAGCGCATTCATCGCCTCCATCACTCCGGCAATCAGAGTATTAAACGTGTACCGTTGCGTGTAGACCTCATCGGCACGTACCAACGCCTCATAAACTTTCCTGCGTGCATATTTCTCTTCTTTTGTCAGTGTATGGTGTGCTATGGAAGGCAACGTGGTCGTTGCAACGACATGCGTACTGCGCTCATAAAGACGTCTTAAAAAACGGTATGCCCCCTCAACAGCACTGTCGTTCCATTCAAGTTCCTGTGTCGGCGGTGCCGCAAATAAAATAAACAGTCGCGCCGTATCGGCACCGTACTGCTCAATCAGTGCATCCGGATCCACCGTATTGCCTTTGGATTTACTCATTTTTGCACCGTCTTTAAGCACCATCCCCTGTGTCAAAAGCTTTGCAAACGGTTCGTCAAAGTCGAGATACCCCAAGTCACGAAATACTTTGGTAAAAAAACGGGCATACAGCAGGTGCAGTATGGCATGCTCAATACCGCCAATATAGTGGTCAACACTCATCCAGTACGCCAGTTGTTCTTTGGAGAACGGTTCATCGTTCCAGTTGGATGCAGAAGCACAGTAACGTAAAAAATACCAGCTTGACTCTACAAAAGTATCCATCGTATCGGTTTCACGAACCGCATCATTACCGCACTGCGGACAGTGACAATATTTCCATGTCGGATGGTTCTGCAGCGGATTCCCCTCACCGGTGATTTCAACATCATCCGGCAGTGCAATGGGAAGATTCTCTTTCTTCTCCATGACCAGACCGCACTGATCACAATGCACAAAAGGAATGGGTGCGCCCCAATAACGCTGACGCGAAACACCCCAGTCTTTGAGTTTGTAGTTAACAACTCCTCTGCCCAATCCCTCATGTTCAAAATGGGCAATAATCTCTGCTTGTGCCGCCAGCGAATGAAGTCCGCTAAAGCGTCCGGAATCAAACAGTTCCCCTTCTTGCGTATACGCACTACCCTCGCTCCACGCTTTACCAACAGGTTTGATGACCGGTTTTATATGTAAATTGTACTGCGTTGCAAAGTCATAGTCACGCTCATCATGTGCCGGTACTGCCATGACCGCACCGCTGCCGTAGTCCATCAAAACAAAATTGGCAACCCACACAGGAATCTTCTCTTGTGTAAGCGGATGCATTACATGTAACGGAAGTTTCACACCGCTTTTATGCTTTTGCCGCTCTATGGAAGAGCTGTTTTTCATAGCCGTGATAGCCGCTGCACTCGTATCGTCAAGAAGACCATGTTCCAACAAATACCCCACAATCTCATGCTCGGGTGCCAAGGCCGTATAGGTAACACCGTAGATGGTGTCGGGACGGGTGGTGAAGACGCTGAAACTTTTACATGTATCTGGAAGTTTCTGTAAGCTCTCGGTGTCAAAATAGAGATCGAACTCCAAACCTTCGGAGCGGCCTATCCAATTCTCCTGCATGGTTAGCACTTGCTTTGGCCAACCCGTTTCTAGTTGCTTGAGATCTGCTAAAAGCGCATCGGCATAATCCGTAATTTTAAAATAGTACTGGTACATCTCTTTTTTAACAATAGGCGTCTCACACCGCCAGCAACACCCCTCAATAACCTGTTCATTGGCGAGTACGGTACGGTCATGCGGGCACCAGTTGAGCAACCCTTTTTTGCGGTACAACAGCCCTTTATTGTACATATCAATAATAAAGCCCTGTTCAAATTTCGTGTACAGTTCGTCAGAGGTGGCAAATTCACGCTCTTTAGAAAAGGAGAGTCCCAAGCTAGAGAGTTCACGACGCATGTAGGCAATATTGTCATACGTCCATGCTTTGGGATGCGCACCATTTTTAATGGCGGCATTTTCTGCGGGCATACCAAAACTGTCCCATCCGATTGGGTGCAGGACATTGTACCCTTGTTGCCGGTAATACCGGGCAAAAGCATCGCCGATACTGTAGTTACGTACATGCCCCATATGCAAGCGACCGCTTGGAAACGGAAACATGCTTAAAATATACTTTTTCTCTTGAGTCAGATCTTCTGAAGGCTCGAAGCTTCGATTTTGTTCCCAAAACTGCTGCCATTTTGTCTCAATCTCTGCGGGATTGTACTGCAATGCCACTCCTAATACTCATCTCTGTTTTTAGAACTCTCAATATAGACCAACCCCATTGAAAAGACATTGGCAATCAATGCACCAATGGCCAAAGCAATGGCCCACTCCAGATTCCCCATTACTTCCAAATAGATAAAAGCGGGAATGAGATGCAAGTCGGCCACCAAGGAACTTGCCAGCAGCTCGGCTGAAAGCAGATTACGCACACCGATTTTTAAAAATGTCGATATCAGGTTCAAACTTGCCGCGGCAAAGAGTGAAATAGCACTGTGCTCGTACAAAAATCCTGCTGTCGATGTTAAGCTCATTAATGAGAAAAACACATAAATGACTTTACCCCAATCCATAACTACCTCCTCAATTCGGTATTACACCGTTCCTTGTTCATATTGTGCACGCATCTTCTCTTTTTCGGCGGCAAGTTTTGCTTTCTCTGCCAAACGCTTTCGGTAGCGCTTAATATCAAATCCAAACAGCATCAATACCGGCGATGCGACAAAAATAGAACTGTATGTTCCGACTACAACACCCACAAGCATGGTAAATGCAAAAGCGTGAATAATCTCTCCGCCGAACATAAAGAGCGTCAAAACCACAAAAAAGGTCGTTAATGAAGTCAGTGTCGTACGTGAGAGTGTTTTAGTCACCGACTCGTTAATGACCTCACCCAAGACAGTACTTTTAGAGTCGGTAATGCCTTCACGAATACGGTCAAAAACAATAATAGTGTCGTTGAGCGAGTACCCTAATATGGTCAGCAGTGCCGCCAATACATCAAGATTGACATCAATACTAAAGAGTGAAATCATTCCCAGCGCAATCGTCACATCATGGACCAAAGCAATAACCGATGCCACGGCAAAACGCCATTCAAAACGAAACGCCACATAAATCAAAATACCGGCAATCGCCAAAACCATGGACATAATGCCCTTCTCTTTCAGCTCATTTCCGACTTTGGGGCCGACCATATCCACCCGACGGATCTCGAAATCGCCGGTACCTTGCAACACTTCTCTAGCCTGATCTCCAATATCATTCGAAACACTTTTTGAGGATGTTTTTAAACGAATAATCACCTCGTCGGGAGAACCGAATTCGGTAATGGTGGCATCATGAAAGAGGGATGTTGTCTTAAGCTTCGCACGCATGGTATCAATCGGTGCATCACCGACATATTTGACCTGAACAATCGTCCCGCCGGCAAAATCGACACCGTAATTCAACCCTTTGGTCAACAGCAACGCCAACGATGCCAGCACCATCACAACAGAGAGAACCATGGCAATTTTGGACGAGCCCATAAAGTTAAAGGTTCGCGTGTATTTAAAAAACTCCATTATGTTGCCTCCTTAATGCCAAACCAACGCTTGACGTCTTTATCTTTTGCAATGCGCGACTCCAGCATCTGGTAGATCCCGTGGGTTCCTAAAATTGCCGTTAACATCGACGCTAAAATACCAATGCTGATGGTAATGGCAAACCCTTTGATAGCACCCGTTCCGTAAGCGTACAGTACCACCGCGGCAATCAATGTTGTAATGTTGGCATCTAAAATGGCACGCATCGCATTATCATACCCCTGCTCAATGGCTTTGTGAATGGAAACGCCCTGATAGAGCAGTTCACGAATACGCTCGGAGATAATGACATTCGCATCGACTGCCATCCCGACGGTCAGTACAATACCCGCCATACCCGGCAAGGTCAGTGTCGCACCGAACAGCGCCATCACGGCCAAAATAATGAACAGGTTGGCAATCAGGGCAATATTGGCAATAATACCCGCGCGTCTGTAATAGACAATCATAAAGACAATAACCAATACAAAACCACCGATAAGCGCCATCATGCTCGCTTCAATACTGTCAGCACCCAAACTCGGTCCGACAGAGCGTTTTTCCATGACGTAAATCGGAGCCAATATGGCACCCGAACGCAGTGCAATGGCCAAATCCTGCGCTTCGGCAACACTGTAGTTTCCGCTAATTTGTCCGCTGCCCCCGCCGATGCGCTCATTAATATTGGGCGCGGAATAGACTTTACCGTCAAGAACAATGGCCAGACGCTTGCCGACGCTTTTACCGGTAAAATCTCCAAAAATCTGAGCCCCTTCGGAGTTGAGCGTAAAGTTAATAACCGGACGGTTGTTCTGATCAAAGCCCACTTGAGCATTTGTCAACATTGACCCGTCTAAAATAGGGATTTCATTAACCAGATATTTAATTCCCGGATGGGCATTGTCCGGCAAAATCAGATCACCGTACTTTGCCGCTTCGGCATCACTCATTTTATCGACTCGTGCGGCACGCTCTTCATCAACCGCCATTAAATCCAGTTTCGCTGCACGTGAAATAAGCTCACGGGCACGCTTTTCATCGTCTTGACTCTTAATACCCGGCAGTTGCACCAGAATTTTTTCAGCACCCTGACGGGCAACGGTCGGTTCTGCCAGTCCGAACTGATCCAGACGGTTGCGTATCACCTCAATCGCCTGATCGATCGCCTGTTTTTGCGTCAAAATAACATTTTCCGGCGTTAATGCAATGGAAAATTTCAAGCCGTTTTGCTGAATCGCAATCCCTTCAATCTCGTTAAAAAATTCTTGAATATGCGGAATATCATCCTCATCTAAAAGAGTGATTGATACGGTATCGTCATCAATGCCGATCTCCTCAAACAAAATATCATTTTTTTCAGAGAAATGCTTGATACTCGATGCGATCGATTTAATTTTGGAGTTGACTGCTTCTTCGGTTTTAACACCCAAAAGCATATGCAACCCACCTTGAAGATCCAGCCCTAAATTGACCTTGGCACCCTCTTTCATCTGTAACAGAGACGGTACTGAAAAAACGACTCCGAAAATGATGGCCAGCGCAAAGATTACAACACGAAAATTAAGCTTCATCCCCGTACTTTCTGTTAATGGCATCTTTGACAAGTTTGACTTCAGTACTCTCATTTATTCTGGCAACAAAAAACTCTTCTTCGACTTTTCGCACTTCGGCAATGAGTCCCCCCGTTGTGACAATCTTGTCGCCTTTTTTAAGTGCTTCAATCATCTCTTGATGCTTCTTTTGCTGTTGCTGTTGCGGTCGAATGATTATGAAATACATAATCGCCAGTAGAATAATAAATGGGAATAGCTGTGCTAAAATTTCCATGTAATGACATCCTTTAATAAAATTACGTGCATTATACTCAAAGAAGGGTAAAAAAAGTATAATATACCTCATGCAATCAATTTATAAACCACTTCGCTCACTGCCGCCCTTTTTTCAAGACCTTGCTATGTCATGGCTTGTTGCACTGCTTTTTTCCTTATCGCTCTATTTGGAACATTTCGGTTACACCCTTACACTCATTAATTCACTTGCGGGACTGGGTGTTTTTTACCTGCTGCTCCATATCAATCGCCGTACTCTGGTGCTAAGCGGGTTTTTTATCGGCCTGCTCTGGTTCTACTGGATCGGATTTAGTTTTCAGTACTATAACGTCTCGTGGATGGTGCCGATTGTCAGCATCGGCTTTGGTCTGGTCTATGCTCTTTTTTTTGGGATAATTTCTCTTAGCCATAACATTATATTGCGCGCTTTAATCATCGTTGCGCTTACTTTTGTCGAACCCTTTGATTTTAACTGGATGCAATTTGAACTGCTCTTCGTCAACAGCTATTTTGGTGTGTTGAAATGGCAATTTATTCTCATTATTGCTGCTCTGGCACTCTTTTCTACATGTAAATCAGTCTGGAGATACGGGGCTGTTGTTCTGTTGCTCGGAGCGCTGTCGTTTCACACTTCGGACAAAGCACTTCCAAATCTTACCATCAAGCTGGTGCCGATGACACTTCCTCAAGAGTTAAAATGGCAACCGCAGATGCGAGAGAAAATTCTTGCTTATAACTTCAATGCCATCAACAACGCCATTGCAAACCGTTACGATATGGTCGTACTAAGCGAATCTGCCTTTCCGCTCTTTTTAAATCACGAACCCCGTCTCATTGAAAAGCTGCAACGCCTCTCTGAAGACATTGTCATTGTTACCGGTGCTTTAGAAGAGCTCCATCATCAGAACTACAACGTGACGTACATCTTCAATCAATCCAACATTACCATTGCCAAAAAGATGGTACTGGTGCCTTTTGGCGAGTACATTCCGTTGCCAAAATTCATGCGTGAATATGTCAACAAAACGTTTTTTGACGGAGCGTCAGATTATCTCAGCGCCGACGCTCCTACCGATTTTACCGTTAAAGGCATTACGTTTCGCAATGCTATCTGCTATGAGGCAACCTGCGAAGAGCTCTATGCAGGGAATCCTCAATATCTCATTGCCATGAGCAACAATGCATGGTTTGCACCCTCCATTGAGCCAACCCTACAAAAACTACTGATGCAGTACTATGCACGAAAACATCACACCGTTATCTTTCATGCCGCTAACATGGGCGGTACGGGAGTGATTCAATGAGTCTGCTCTTAGAGACGTTAAAAGCAGTTGATGGCACCGTTTTACATGTAAATTACCATCAAAGACGCCTGGAATACTCTTTAACGCAATTGGGAGTGTTAACGAAGCACTGTCTTGAAGCATCTCTAAAACCGCCGCAACACGGCGTTTACCGCTGTCGTGTTGTCTATAATGCAACAGATATGACTATTGAGTACCTCCCTTACCGACAACGGACACTAAGATCACTGAAAATTGTAGAAGCCGATACCTTGGAATATGCTCTGAAATATGTTGATCGTACGGCACTGAACCAACTCTTTGAGCAGCGTGAATGCTGCGATGATGTTGCCATTATTAAAAACGGTTATCTTACTGACACAACTCTCGCCAACATTGCCCTGTTTAACGGAAAACGGTGGTACACTCCAAAACAGCCGCTCCTGTACGGTACAACCCGTCAAAGACTTCTTGATCATCACAAACTCATCGAGCGGGATATTCCTGTTCATACAATTCGTGATTATGAAAAATGTGCCGTTTTCAACGCTATGATTGGGTTTGTTGAGCTAGAAAATGGTATAATTTTTTAAGATTGATACCAGAGGAACAGTATGTTAATTGATATGATCAAAAATGACAGCTTTGCATCGTTAATGCATAAACATATCGAAGAGGTGCTCTTCTATATGTTTGAACACCATCAACATTTTGGCATCTTATGTAAAATTGATCATGTTACATTCGATCCGCCGCTACCGGAGCATATCAGCAGTGAATTCCGCCAAATGACCCTGTTTTTTCTTGCGGGCTATACTTTTGAAAGTGCACGACTTGAATCAGGGTATCTCTCATTTGAAGCCGGATTCGGTAGTGAGAATATTGGCAGCGTTGTCACCCTGCCGTTGCTTGGAATCATGCAAATTATTGTCGATGAAACCCCAGTTTTTGTCAACTTGGCTCCGGTAAAAGAGCAACAAAAAGAGGTGAAAGAGACACCCAAGGGTATTAATAACTCCATGGCATCATTTCTCTCCAATCCGGAAAACAAGAAATTTATTAAAAAATAGCGCTACTCAAAAAAACGGACTGTTTCGTTCTTAATCACATAATGAATATTGAGTTTTTCCGAATACTGAAACGTACCGTTGTCCCGAACACCGGCAAGTTTATAGACGGCATCGGTATGTATACCCACGACAATCCAGTCAAACTTTGTTGATCCGTCCCCGTCAATATCGGATCCGAGATAGATCATCTTCCATTGCGGAATCAGCGTAATACCGTAAACTTCTTTCCATCCGAACAGATCATTCTCACTCGGCGCCCTGCCCTGAAGTTGAAACATCTCTCCCTCTGCGGTTTGATAAACCCAGTCAAAGGCTGAAGGTACATTCTCGAAGTCATGCTGCCCAAATGTTCCGTCTACCGTGTAAGAACCTCGGTTTTTCAGTAACTCTTCCAAAGGCACTGCCCGCTTTAACGATCCCGTATATCCTTCGATCCAAGCCACATAGTTCTGTACTTTGGTATAGATTCCCGGGTAATTTGCTGCGCCGCACATCTGATCTTCCGAACCGCCGAAACTTACAATGCCGGCAAGGTCGTACGTACCGTTTTTAGGAACAATAAGCGGTCCGCCGCTGTCGCCTTGACAGCTGTCCTTGCTACCGTCCATATAGCCGGCACAAAACATATTGGCAGTCAGGTCAATACCGTCAGAACGGTATGAACGACTGCATTGGGAAAAATCAATAATTCTAAGATCAACTTCCATGAGCTCTTCGGGAAATACGGCATCTGTTGTTGACATATTTCCCCATCCCGCTACAAACGACAGCTCGCCGGCATAAAGATCATCACCGCGATCAATACTGGCAGGATTAACGGCAGTTACCGGTGACGAGAGTTTCAAGAGTGCAATATCGTTATCGACACTGTACGTATTGTAAGCGGGATGCCGAATCACTTCTTTGACACGCACAACCTGCTCGGGAGTATTGAGATTGTAACTCCCCGACATGACCGACAAGAACGGTGCAGGTACCGTTGTATCACTCTCGGTGGTAATACAGTGCGCCGCCGTTAATGCCCATTGCGGAGCAATCAGTGATGCACCGCAAATATGTTCGCCATATTGACGCAGTGAAAGAATCCACTCCCATTTATTGCTCTGAGAATCTGCTTTTTCACCGTTAATAATGCGAAGATTCACAGCCTCACGAGCCATCATACTACTGCTCAACAGCAACAGTCCGACTGCTAAAGATATGTTGTTCACCGTAATGTCCTTAATAAAATACAATGTTAAGCTTTTATGGTTAGTAGATAATTAACGACATTGTCGACAAATGCATCGTGTTTACGCTCTTTCAAGTAAGCAATATAGAGTTTTCGCACAATTTTATGGTTTTTTATACGCGCTTCAAAGAGCCGCCCCGAAGCCACCTCATCAGCAATCACATGACGTGACATAATCGAAACAACCGGACGCGCAGCATCTTTAGGTGAGTGCATTACCGTCTCTTTAATGGCTGTAGGACTTGAAAGGACGCCAATCACGTTAAAATCGTTACAGGCGACATTAATCTCTTCAAATACTTCTGCCGCCAATCGACGGGTATGTGATTCCGGCTCTCTGCAGATCCAGTCAAAATTAAAAAGATACTCCCCTTTCACCTGTTTTGGAATGGGTTGATTGGAAAAAATCACCATCTCGTCTTCGATCCATTCTCTATAAATAATGCCGTCACGGAAAATGGGCGATTCAATCAGTGCCATATCAATTTTTTTGTCTTGCAGATCGTCCAACACCTCTTTTGAAAGACTGACATTAAGATGTACTTCATTGTCTATTTTACTTTTAATACCGCCTAAATAGCTTGGTAACAGATAGTTGCCGATCGAAAACGATGCTCCCATAATAAACGTAAATTCTTTATTAATAATTTTAAGCAGTTCTTTTTCACTCGCACCGATTGCCTTTTCAAGTTTTTGTGCAATGCGGTAGAGATCTTCACCCTCTTTCGTCAGACGAATACCGTTCTTCTTACGATCGACAATTTTGGTGTCGAGATACTCTTCAATAAATTTAATCTGCTGGGTTACGGCAGGCTGAGATATTCCCAGTTTTGATGACGCTTTAGAAAAGCTCTTCTCTTTAATAACCGTCAAAAAGGTGTGCAGTTTAGCAAAATCCTTAAGCATTATAATTCCTATAAGTTAGTTTAATAGAATAATTATAACTCATAATTATACTCAATGCAATAGTATTGTAACAATTTCTCATTTTTAGCTATAATATTCACTATATATGTTGTGAAAAGTAGTTTGAAAATGGAACATGAGATTTTTAAAGATTTAAATGAAGCCCAGAAACAGGCGGTAAAGCAAATTGACGGTCCGTTGCTGATACTCGCCGGTGCCGGTAGCGGTAAAACAAAAACCATTACTTCACGCCTTGCCTACCTAATTGAAGAGGTGGGCGTACCGCCGTCACAAACCTTAACATTGACCTTTACCAACAAAGCGGCCAGAGAGATGCGTGAACGCGCCTTAAAAATGATTTCTACAAGCTCATACCCGCCACTTTTGTGTACGTTTCATAAGTTTGGTCTACTCTTTTTAAAATTTCATATTCATCGTCTCAACCGCGAAAACAACTTTGTCGTCATCGACAATGACGACCGTAAACGTATTATTAAAAAGATCAACTCTGACATACCTACCGCACTCATCGGCAGTGAAATATCGCGCTATAAAAACTCTTTGATTACACCGACAGAAGCGTATGCACAGGCCGAGTTGAAAAATTACAAACAAATTGCCAAAATTTATGAAGAGTACGAACTCTATCTGCTGGAAAACAATCTGGTAGACTTTGATGATCTCTTGGCATTAACCTATAAAATATTAGACAACAATGAGGATCTGGCCCGTACAACCAGCAATAAATACCGCTATATTATGATTGATGAGTATCAAGATACCAATGAGATTCAACTCAAACTCCTTCAAAAACTCTGTTGTACGCACAATAATATCTGCGTTGTCGGTGATGATGATCAGAGTATTTACGGATGGCGCGGTGCCCATATTCGCAACATTTTAGAATTTAATCAAGATTTTACCAATGCGCATATTGTCAAGTTGGAAAAAAACTACCGCTCGACGCAGAACATTTTAAATGTTGCCAATGCACTGATTGAACACAATCGTAGCCGGCTGGGAAAAAAACTTGAATCAACCCGACATGAAGGGCGTGATGTCATTACCATTAAATCCGATCATGAAAATGAAGAGTCTAAAAAAATTGCCGCCTATATTACCGAACTGCTTAACTCCGGTGAACGGGCCAGTGACATTGCCGTACTGTATCGTATCAATGCCTTGAGTCGCTCTTTGGAAGAGGGGCTCAATCGAGCGGGAATCTCATACCGTTTAGTCGGTGGACTCCGTTTTTATGACCGTGCTGAAATTAAAGATATGATTAGCTATTTGCGTGTTATTACCAATCATCATGACAATTTCTCCATCAAACGTATCATTAACAAACCTAAACGCGGTATCGGAAAAGCAACGGTGGAAAAACTTGAGTTAGAATCCATCTCCCGCGAAACTTCTATGTTTAATCTTATTTGCTCCCTCTCCATAGCGGAGCTAGAAGCCATTGTACGTAAAAAAAATGCGGCAACCCTTAAAACATTCGTAGCAAACATTGAAGCCGTTACTGCCGTTGCCAACGTCTCCACTTATGAGTTCATTGATGCCCTTGAAGACACTTTTTCTATTAGAGACATTTATGCCAATACTCCCGATGCCTTTGAAAAAACCGCCAATATTGATGAATTTTACGGGATGTTTCGAGATTTTGTCATTGCCAATCCCGAAGCCGGTTTAGATGAATTTTTAAACGACATTACCCTGCAAAGCGAACAAGATGACATTGAGGGTGAGAGTATCTATATTATGAGCATACACGCCTCTAAAGGACTGGAATTCAAACATACTTTTATTATTGGCATGGAAGAGGGTTTTTTACCCCTGTTGGGCGATGGCAGCAATATTGAAGAGGAGCGGCGACTCGGTTATGTCGCATTTACACGTGCAAAAGACACCTTGACCCTCTCTCATGTTTCAAGTCGTTTTTATAAAGGACGTCGTACCGATTTACAAAAAAGCCGTTTCTTTAACGAAGCAGGTCTTTGTGAAGGCTCCCTCAAACTGGAACAAAATACCGCTTTTAAAAAGGGGGATCTGGTGCGTCACAAAATTTTTGGTGCCGGCCGTATTGTCGGGGTAAGTAAATCGGGTCGTGAATTTAAACTCTCCATCAATTTTGGCGGCAACAAACGTGATATTCTCGCCTCTTTTGTTGAACGACTTTAGAGGTACATGATTTGTGACAGCAGTATCATCACCAGCACCAACGCAAAAGGAAACACATGGCTTTTAAAAACCCAGGGATTCATACCGAAAAACTTCTGATTAAACCCGCGAATTCCCAGCCATAACCCTAAAAATGCTTTGACAGAGAGCATGGTTTGAAAATAGCTCAACCCCTCACTACCAATCTCTCCAAATACCTGCGTAAACATATAAATACCGGTTCCAACTGCTACCAAAAGCGCATATGGCACCACTTTACGAACATGCATCATAATGGCTTCACGTGCTTTTGCAGACTCTTCAGGAGAGAGACTTTGCTGCATTTTAGAGAGAAAGAGATTATCGACAAAAAGAAATCCGCCGTAGATAAAAACTGCGTAAATATGAACAATATGCACTAATTCGTAAATGATAAGAGTGTCCTTGATTTTTTTTGCCATTATAAAACATCATGACAAAGCTAACGTTGATATGCATCAATCTTACCCATTTTTTCGATAAAATAGCATCACTACAATGAAAGGATATGTCAATCCCTTATGCCTGCACACCATCATCCTTCATTAGCGGTACACAAGCTTTTTGTTGCCTACAAACCGACGGGCATGAGTTCCAATCAGTTTTTAGGACGCCTGAAACGGCGCTACAAGGTCAAAAAAGCAGGCTACTCCGGTACCTTGGATCCTTTTGCCAAAGGCGTACTGATTGTCGCATTGGGCAATGCAACACGGCTCTTTCGGTTTTTAAAAAAAACACCAAAAGTCTATCGTGCCACACTCTGGTTAGGTGCGCACTCTGAAACGTTAGACATTGAAAACGTTACAGCCATTGACACCCTGCCCGTAGTACCTCTTAAAAACATCACCGCAGCATTAGCGTCGCTGCAGGGAAGCCTCACCTATATTCCTCCTGATTTTTCAGCAAAAAAAATCAATGGCAAACGTGCCTATGCATTGGCTCGTGAGGGAGAAACCGTTACATTGCAACCCATCACTTCTGAAATCCATGCCATACGTCTTATTCACTACTGTCACCCTTTCATAACTTTTGAAGCTACCGTCTCTGAAGGCACCTACATACGCTCTTTGGGAAAACTTCTTTGTGAACGTTTGGGGCTTCAGGGAGGGGCATTGAGTGCATTAGAACGTCTGAGTGAAGGGAATTTTCGATATAATAACGAACAGTTACTAGAGATCAAAGAATATCTTGATATGCCGCAAAACATCTTCTTAGGAGCGAAAAACGATATGTTACTTGGAAAAAAATTACATGTAGATCAATTTCACGTACAAGACCCCTCGCACTACTGGGTTGATCTTGGAGAATGTATCTCTATTATTAAAATTGAAAACAGTGAAGTACTTTATGTACTTAACAAGGTGGGCATATGTTAGTACTGACACGTAAAGCAAATGATGCCATTGTCATTGGCGACAATATCACCGTTACCGTTATCTCGGTTGAAGGCGGTGTGGTGAAACTTGGCATTAGTGCGCCTAAAGAGATTAGCATCATCCGATCAGAGCTTCTTCAAGAAGTGGAAAATGCCAATAAGGCAGCATCACATCACGCTGACGATACAGTTTTAGAAGCATTTTATACAAAGTTCAAACCATGACGCTACGCCCTTATCATGCCGTAGCTAAGATCAATATTTTTCTTAAGGTTACCGGTGTACGGGGTAATTACCATGAAATTGTTTCACGTTTTATGCGCATTGACTCGCTCTACGACACGCTGATATTCGAACCCAAAATCGATGCCGGAGCGTTTGAACTTCATGGCGATTTTACATGTAAATTAGAAGAAAATACGCTCTATAAAGCATACAAAGCATTGCAACAGTATGTTCCATCGACAACCGTTTATGATTTTTTCATGACCCATCGTGTGCGTATTGAAAAACGCATTCCCGCATTCGGTGGTCTCGGCGGAGGCAGTTCCGATGCTGCAACATTTTTGCTGATGTGCAACGACACCCTTCAGCTGGGCTTGTCAAAACAGGAGCTTTCCACAATCGGTCTTCGTATCGGAGCGGATGTACCGTTTTTTATCTCTGAATACACCAGCGCCAATGTCTACGGCATCGGTGAGATCGTTGAACCCTATGACGAGCCTCCTTTGCATGTAGAGCTTTTCACTCCAAACATTGACATTAGTACACCACGCGTGTATCAATGCTATCGCGAGCACTATTATCATCCCATAACACCCGAACAGGTACGCCAATGGGTACAAAAACCTTCTACCACCATTGTGGAGCATTGTACGGCTGCTGAAGCGAACGATCTTTTCATGCCCGCATGCCACGAGTATCCTGAACTCAACAACGAAGTAAAACCCTCCTTTTTTTTCAGTGGAAGCGGTAGTAGTTTTTTTAAGGTAACAGATCATGGGTGAGACGATTGCCAAAAATAAAAAAGCCTATTTTGATTATGAACTCTTAGAAAAATTTGAAGCCGGTGTGGTCTTGCAGGGAAGTGAAGTAAAGGGGATCCGTGCCGGACGCGTCAACCTGAAAGACAGTTTTGTCCGCCTTGTCGAGGGCGAAGCTTTTTTATTTAATGCACATATCGGTCGGCTCGAGACCACACACCACTACTACGGACATGAAGAGCGCGGCAGCAGAAAACTGCTGCTTCATCGTAAAGAGCTTAACAAAATGCTCAAGGCCGTTGAAAAAGAGGGGCATACCATTGTACCGCTTCAGATGTTTTTTAATCGTAAAAATCTCGTAAAGATCCAAATTGCTATTGCCCGCGGTAAAAAGCTCCACGACAAGCGCCATGATCTTAAAGAAAAGAGCATGAAACGTGATATTGAGCGGGCTATGAAAGAGTTTTAGATGCCCTCTTTTCTGACATGTATTCCAACGTACAGGCTTCAGAGAAATTAGGAACCTCATCGTACGTGAAAACCGCATAGAACTTATGGACATCTTTGGCACCGAAATTATCATACGTGTAGCTGGCATTGCCTCCGTAAAGCTTCTGTCCGTCATAGGGTGAACATGGAACATGGAACCGGTTTTTAACGACAATAACCCCACGAAACGCTTCATGTTTGGGATTGTCCCACTCCAAACGTATCATGTTGTTTTCAATACTGTAGCGTAAATTACGTACCTTTTCAACACCGTGACGACGTTTTTTAATATAGTTAATAACCAATTTGGGTTTATGGTGAAGCTTATCGTCAACAAAACTGACCCGACTTGATTTGGTAAATACTTTAGGTGATGTTGCATAAATCACAAAATAGAGTTTTTGCGTCTCTTTTACCGCATCAATAAGCTCCTTAATAGCATACGTATCAAAAACAAATCGCTGTATCTGCTGACTTTTTAGATCGGAGATGCTTACATCATACCCGACCCGCTCAATAATATCACGGTTTTGAATGTTTTCAAAGTTTTTCTCATTACCTTTACATCGTACCATCTCAAGATGAAAACGTAAATTCTCATGAGCATGGATCGTATCGGCCTGTAACTCTACGTAACTATTGGCAATCACCGTATTTTCCATCTCCGGCATTGCAGAGAGGTCAAACTCTAAAAAGGAGTAGATCACCTCTCCGTTGTTGTCAAATCCACAGGTCAACACCTGCTCTTCAAGACCGCTTTTAGAGATGGTAAACTCATTATGCGTCGTAATTTCCAATTTCACATCATTAAGCGTATAGGAGATATCGAGCTTGGGGCGATAGGTGAGACCGGAACTAAATTTACCGTAACCGATATCCCACTGCATTAATTGTGAGGAACGATCCAGCGGCAATGCGGTAGGACCTTCCATACGAAAGAGTGCTTTCTTACACTTTAATGCTTCTTGAAGCAGAGCCACTTCTTGCGATGCAAATACATACGTACGCCAAATGCCCTGGGAGAGTTGATGCGACTTCGTCGGACGATCAATGTAGCCGACAACTTTGGCACTCTTTATATCATCAAAACTGTACAGCACCCCAACAGTTCGTTCATCAATCATACCCACACGCCATTCCCCGTAACGCTCTACCTGAACCGAGACACGATTCATCGGATAAAAAGAGATGCTTGCTCCGGTAATAATAGCATTGTCGGGAATGCTCTCTAGCGAAAATCCGCACACGCCGTAGCAGACACCCTTTTTCTCCGACATCCCGACAAAAAGAGAGTTGTTTCCGAAATGATCACGATTTTTTTGCGTTTTTTCTCCGACATAACCAATGCTTTCTGCCATCGGAAACAGTATTTTAGAGAACATATTGACTTCCGGACGTGTCCGAATTCCAATTTTCGGTGCATACGGTGATTTAATATTGCGATCTTTGCAGACAGCCCGAATAAAGTAATAATAGTTTTTCGAGGCACTCAAGTGTACGTCGGTATACGTTGTTGATTTGGTCATCCCGACACGATTGGAGTGTTGACAAAAACTTTTAAGTTTTGTCGCTCGATAGATCTCAAAATAGACATTTTCATCTTCAGGATACTCCCACTCCAACACCACCTCTTTGGAACCGACATGCGTTGCAATAAAAGAGGCGACACGAGGAAGACGGTTGTGTTTATCATAATTGGGCACTTCGGCCAATGCACTCATTAATGCCGGAAGATTTTCGTTGATATTTTCACTCATATGCTCCATATAATCGGAGATGTTTCGTGTTCCAACCTCTACAACAAGAGCGAGGGCGCCTTTAGAATAATAAAACTCCCGTCCGCTACCGCTGATAAGATGAGTGGGAGGTTTTCCCATATGCACACCGTATTCACGTGACGAGACTTTACGGATCTCTTCTGCCATATTCGAAGCAAGTACGTTTAAATCGGTTGCATCAACAGCATCTTCATGAATAAAATTATGTGCCGGGAAAAACACATTACCCTGAGAGTGGTAATCCAGTGCGATGGCAATATTGTCATGTGCTTCAAAAAAATCTCGTATTGCCGCCGTTTCAGGCTCTGAAAACGGTGAAGGGCCCGAATACACATTAGAGGTAGTGTTTTTATTGGGCGTAAACCCAACACTGAAATTACGGTTTAAATCAACACCAAAACTCCCGTCAGCATTTTGACGACGGTTTTTACGCCAAAACGAAAAATGCGTTCGGGAGTATTCATAACCGTCAGGATTGGCACAGGGGATCATATACAAAGTAGCGCGAGAGAGGAGTACATTAAGTTGCGGATCATAATCGATATGATCCAAAATATATTTTGCAAATGTCAATGACAGCTCAATACCGATCCATTCCCGTGCGTGAATGGTACCGGTATAAAACAGTGCCGGCTTCGTATGAGCCGTGTCCACATCTTTAGTAATGGTCACACACAAAATATTTCGCTCTTCCCATGTGGTACCGATATATTCTACTTTAAAAAGATTACTCTTTTGTGCTTGAGCACTCTGAAAAAAGTCAATGCAATCTTGATAGGAGCTGTACTGTTGTCTCACGTCATTACCTACTTAAATGATTTTTGCCACTGGGCATACTGCTGTGGAGCGATGAAATCATACTCTTTTAAATCTTCAAACGAAGCAATAGCATGAGTATCTAATAATTCTTTTATTTTAATAGCCACTTCTTCATCCATGCCGTACAATGAGAGAAGTTCCGTCAAGGTCACTGTTTCAAAATCAAACAACTCACTCCCGCTTAAGCCGCTGGAGTGTGCATCACTGGCATCAAACGCCTCTTTAACAACTTTTGGAAGCTCTTCTTCCCGTTTCGGCGGCGCAATAGGTTTGGGGACATCATCTGGCTCTGACGCATCGGTGCGTTCCATATCAAACCCTCCCTTATCTGCCAGCCAGTAAGCCCCATCTGCCGAAGGTTCATACCTGGCAAAATAGAGATGACGCAGCGTACGCAGTACCGATGCATCCATTTTACCTAGCTCTTCCCATGAAAACAGCGGTACATGCGGTAACCGAAACCGTCCTTCACTCAAGTCCCACATAATATACTGACAAATCCAATCCCGAATATACGGAAAGGCGGCAAATGCCGTAGCACACTCTAAAATATAGGGTTCTAAGGTTGTTTCATCAATCGCAATATCACACGCCCAATACTCGGCTTTAGCCGCCTTGGAAGCTTTCACCGCCAGCTCAAGCGCATTCATAGGAACATTGTCATAACTCATAGAGCCGCCTTGAGAAGTATTCGTTATCCACTCTCCCGCACCCGAGTAACGCCAAAAAGCACAGACCGGTTTGTGTCCAATCAGCATAACGCGAATATCCCCTGAATCTTTAAGCTTAATGGCATCTTGAATATACATCGGTACATATTTCTTCTCATCAAACAGGGCTTTGGCTTCTGCATAATTATTGACTTTATGTACAAAATAACCGCCATAGTTTGATGGCCCGTACGAGCGTTTTACAATTTTGGGGTACCGTGCCGTTTTTAAATATTTGTACCCCTCTTCAATATCATAAAAAATTTTAGTCGGGGGGTCCTGAAGATGGTATTTTCGGCAGAACAGTGTCACATTTTCTTTTGATTTGTTGCAAAACTGTGTCTCAATAGACGGAATAAAGCGTACACCCGGAAGTGCTGAGGCAATCTCTTTAAACGTGTCATACGCTGTAGCCGGAATGTTACCGACCAAAACATCAATATTTTTGCGCCGTACCTCATTGATAAAGCGCACTTTGTCATTTCCCCAATGATACGTTACCGTCTCAATTGTGTCAGGCCAGCCCTTAAAGTTGCTGCGGTCAAAAAAACGTAATACATAATCTAAATATAATAATCCAATTTTCGGAAGGCATCGTTTGCTCATCGTTTCTCCTCTGTTTTTCGATCGATCATCGCTACAATCAGATCAATTTTTTTAGCATTAAAATCCAACCCCATCTTCTCTTGCTCCGGTGTTGCAAAAGCGGGAATACCGTTCACTTCCAAAACAACGTACTCTTCCCGTTCGGTATCGTATAAAATATCGACTCCGGCAATATCCATACCTAAAGCTTTTGAAGCCCTTTTCGCAATATCTACAAGCTCATCGTTTGCTTCCCTGAGAATAACACGACCTCCGGCCGTAACATTCGTTCGCCAATCCCTGTTGCCGGATTTTCGTCCATAACAGCCGACAAATTCACCATCAACAATATCAATACGAAAATCGGAAAAATTGTTTTGGATGAATCGCTCCACATAAATATGGCGAACATTCATTTGATTGATAAACGGCATCAGCATATTGAACTTCTCTTCGCTGTCAAGCAGCGCCATGCCGGCACCTCCCCAGCCGTCAATAGGTTTAAAAACCATTTGTCCCCACTCTTGAAGTTTCGTATACAGTCCTTCATGACTTTCACGGTGACAAATAAAAAAATCGGACGTTTTTACCCCTGAATGCGACAAAATCATATTGGAACGGAATTTATCTTCAGAAAGTTTGAATGCTTTAAAACTATTGACGGTAGGCAGAAAATCGTTCACAACCTCATACATGTACACTTGAGCAACCGTTTGCTCACCGGCATTATAAGAGAAAAAAAGATCCAAATCAAGTATATTCATGCCATTGCAGATAATCGCACCGTTTTGTGCTTCGGCGAAGCGCAGGTCTAAATGTTGTATCACATCTATATCGCGCTCTTTGAGCTTCTCTTCTATCTTTTTTGCAATACAATCACCACCGCCATTCGTATACATCCACATTCCAACTTTACGACCCATCACCACTCCTCTTAAAAATTTTTATGTACTGCAAAATATTGAAAGATACTGCTGCTCAAGGCAATACGTTCTTCAAAACTCAACTTCTTTGCCCGCTCATGCGGTGTATGGTCTCCATCACCGAAAGGGCCCAGACCGTCTAGCGTTGTAACGCCGTGTGAACTCACAATATTGGCATCGCTCACACCGCCGCGTTCTTGCGTCTTCAAGCGCTGTTTCGTAATATTTTCCATTGCCGTAACTAACAGAAATGTCGCATCATTGGGTTGCATCACATCACGTTGAATTCCTCCACTTAATGTTGCGCTTGTCCCGTTCACATACGACGTCGCTACAATCGTGCGTATCGCTTCTAAAACACGTATTTTCTCTTGGGTGTTTTTATAGCGCAATTCAAACGTCAGATGTGCATGCGGTGAAATCGTATTGGCACCGATGCCTCCTTCTATTTTACCGACATTAAGTGTGGTACCTTGTTGTAAATCTGTCAGTGCGGTAAGTTCTTTGAGTTTGTACGCAGCTTCCAAGTTGGCATCAATACCCTCGCGGTAATGGTTTCCGGCATGTGCTGCCATACCGACGATTTCAATAGAAAACGTACCCACTCCTTTTCTCCCGACAACTACTTCACCTTCTGCTCCGGCAGCTTCATAGACCAGGCAGTAATCATACTCTGCAGCCAGTGACGCACTGACATACTTTGAATCATCACTTCCCGTCTCTTCATCACTGACCAGTAAGATATCGATATTTTCAATAGGACAACGCTCTTGTTGAAGTCGGCGCAATGCTTCGAGCATGACAATATTGCCCCCTTTCATATCGCACACTCCCGGACCGTAAACCCACTCGCTGTCTTCACGATAACCTTCAAATGTACCGGGAGCAAATACGGTGTCGAGATGACCCAAAAGCAGTAGTTTTTTTCCTTGAACACGGGGTGAACGATAGAGCCGATGTTCGCCGATAAGCTCTCGCTCAAATATGGTGGTCTTAAAGCCCAACGCCTCAAACCAGACATCAAACTGCTGTCCCACAGTATCAACACCATGTTTGTTTTGAGTATACGAATTAATATTAACAATAGTTTTAAGGTCATCTAAATAGCTCACAGGGACTCGCTTTAGAGAAATTGACGGTAAGGAGGTATTATATAAAAGGTTAGTTTAAATTAAGGAATAAAAAGAGGAGAAAAGTGTACTATGGCACCCCAATCCACTAAAAACAGAGGATTAAAATAAGAACGATAATTGCTTTAGCTTCTAAAAAAACAAAGTGATAGAATATGGGAATCAAAGCAAGAGATAAATTAGCGAAGAAACGTTCGAGAAA
>JALSLA010000009.1 GCA_026988515.1 Helicobacteraceae bacterium
GTGACAGGCAGGTATTCTAACCAACTGAACTACCACCGCACTGTGTTGTCATGGTGGGCACTACTGGACTCGAACCAGTGACATCTACCTTGTAAGGGTAGCGCTCTACCAACTGAGCTAAGCGCCCTTGTGATGCATTAACGGGCTTGGTTGCCGTAAAAGCAACAATCATTGAAAGGTTAACAATCATAAAAAATCTGGCGCGGTGGACGAGACTCGAACTCGCGACCCCCTGCGTGACAGGCAGGTATTCTAACCAACTGAACTACCACCGCACTGTGTTGTCATGGTGGGCACTACTGGACTCGAACCAGTGACATCTACCTTGTAAGGGTAGCGCTCTACCAACTGAGCTAAGCGCCCAAAAGCTGCTTGCATGACAACGGTTTTATGTTGTAACCATAAAAATAAAATAACATTCACAAATATGGCGACCCTTAAAGGATTCGAACCTATGTTCCTACCATGAAGTGATAGTGTCCTTGGCCACTAGACGAAAGGGTCAAGTAACTGGTGTCCTGTGAAGGATTCGAACCTTCGGCCACATCATTAAAAGTGACGTGCTCTACCAGCTGAGCTAACAAGACGCACACATCCTATTTGTGAGGCAGAATTATAGATGAAAGTCGCCGCTTTGTCAAGGGAGGTTAGCTCTTTTGGAAAAAAAGCGGCCGATCGAGCAGCAACAGCATCTTGACGGCATGCAAAACACTTTGCTCTTGTATATAGTTGCGGTCACCGTTTATGTGTAGCTCTTTAATGTCCACATCTGCTTTAGAACGCACCCCGATAAAGACTGTGCCGACCGGCTTCTCATCACTGCCGCCGTCGGGTCCGGCAATGCCGCTAACGGCAATGGCATAGTCGGCATAACTGACATTGAGCGCGCCTTCGCTCATTTCGCTTACCACTTCGGCGCTAACGGCTCCGTGGCGTTCCAAGATGGCATCGTCCACGGCGAGCCAGTTAGACTTAAGGGCATTGGAATAGGTGACAAGAGATCCGTCAAATACTGCAGATGCACCGCTTTTTTTGGTGAGGTATGCCGCCAGAAGCCCGCCGGTGCAACTCTCGGCAAAGGTAAGCTTTTTTTGATGTGATGCCAACGTGTCAATAATGTAGGCGGCAATGTCGGAAGCGGTTATGATGTGGTTGTGCAGCAGTGTTTTTGCCGAGCCGATAAACTTGGAGATATTGCCAAACTTACGGCTCAAAACGGTAAGTGCGATCCATCCGTCAATAAGGCGGGTAAAGTTGAGTGTGACATCGTAGGTTTGCGCAAGAGGTTCAAGCAGTAACCGCGCGCTCTCAAGCGTTTCGTCAAAAATATGAATTTGAGCGCTTTTGTCTTCGTGTTGAATTAGAACAGGTGCCAAAACACTCCCCTCATCGGCGGCAATAACGTTAATGTGTGAGCCGTTGTAGTGCAGCAAATAGCTGTTCTCTTCATAAACAACGCACTGTGAAGGAATGAGCATATTGTCTTGAAGCACTTGATTGTCTGACGTGACGGTAGAGAGAAATTTTCCAATGGTCGAAAAACTGTTTTTGGTGGTTACGATGAGTAGGTTGTTCTCTTGTGCCAAGGTATTTTCAAGGTGCAGCAATATACGATTGTCGAGTTCTCGAAAGTAGGATATGGAGTCGATTACGCCTACTTTTTGTTCAATTTCTCGAATAATATACGAACGCAGGCTCTTATTGTAGTTAAACTTGCTGCCGACAAAAACAATATTGTTATGCATCGTTTTTCTCCCGAATAAGATGGGATAGTATAGCATAGAGTTGGTTCATCAGATGATTTTAATGCCGTAAAAGGTATAATGCAAAAATTTTAAAAAGAACGATGTATTAAGGTTTCTAATGGATTACAAAGAGACGCTGCTGTTGCCTTCAACGCAATTTCCGATGCGTGGCAACCTCATGCAAAACGAGCCAAAGCGTTATGCCGCATGGTATGAAAACAATCAATACGAGAAGATGAAGCATCACCGTAAGGGGTGTGAAAGTTTTACACTTCATGACGGTCCGCCGTATGCCAACGGACATACGCACATTGGACACGCACTCAATAAGATTTTAAAAGATATTATTGTCAAATATCACTATTTTAGCGGTAAATCGGTACGGTTTACCCCCGGTTGGGACTGTCACGGCCTGCCTATAGAACAGCAGGTCGAGAAGAAGATCGGCGGCAAGAAGAAAAAAGAGCTTTTAAGCACGGGCGAGATTCGCCGTCTCTGTCGTGAACATGCTGCTACGTTTGTCGACATACAGAAAGAAGAGTTTAAAAAACTGGGCATTCTTGCCGACTGGGAACACCCTTACGTTACCATGGACTACAAATTCGAAGCCAATATCTACCGCACCTTGTGCGAGGTGGCACAAAAAGGGTTGCTCATTGAGCGTTCCAAGCCGGTATTTTGGAGCTGGGCAGAGCGTACGGCACTGGCGGAAGCAGAAGTGGAGTATGAAGACAAAGAGTCGTATTCTGTTTACGTGGCGTTTGAGTTAAGTGACGAGTCGAAAATTCGTGCTTCGGTTGAGGGGAAAGCGGCGTTGGTTATCTGGACAACTACACCGTGGACTTTGCCGGCAAATGTCGGTATTGCGCTCAATCCCCATGAAACGTATGTGCGAACCAGTGAAGGGCAAATAGTCGCCAAAGCACTTTATGAGACACTTGTAGAACAGAAAATTCTGGGTGGAACTATTGTTCAAGAGTTTGATGCTGCCGCTCTGGAGAACCTGCACGCTATTAATCCGCTTAACGGACGACGGTCGCAGATTGTTTTGGGTGAGCATGTATTGATGGACAACGGTACGGGTTGTGTGCATACCGCACCGGGTCACGGTGAAGATGATTACCGCATTGGACTGAAGTACAACCTTGATGTTATCATGCCGGTAGATGAGACGGGCTGTTTCGATGCGACGGTAGTACGTGAAAAACTGCTGCCCGATGCCGAAACGTTTGTAGGCAAACATATCTTTAAATGCAATGATGCCATCATAGAGCTTTTGGGTGATGCGCTCTTGCATGTCAATACATTTGTGCACTCCTATCCACACTGCTGGCGGTCACATACGCCACTAATTTTCCGTGCAACCAAACAGTGGTTTATTGCGGTAGATGAAGCACCCGAAGGTGAAACAAAAACATTGCGTACCATTGCGCTCAATGCGGTGGAACAGACAAGTTTTTACCCTGAAAGCGGACGCAACCGCTTAAATGCCATGGTTGAAAATCGTCCGGATTGGTGTATTTCTCGCCAGCGTGACTGGGGTGTTCCCATTGCATTTTTTCGCGTGAAAGCAACCGGTGAAATTGTATTGAATGAGAAAGTTCTCAATTTTATTGCCATGGTCTTTGAGATGCAAGGCAGTGATGCGTGGTACAATTTGCCGATTGAATCGCTTCTTTATCCCGGAAGCGGCTACAAGGCCGATGAACTTGAAAAGGTCGGTGATATTTTAGATGTCTGGTTTGACAGCGGCGCAACATGGAACGCCGTGCTGAAATCACGTAATTACGATGCGGGAAGCTACCCCGCCGATCTCTATCTTGAGGGCTCGGATCAGCACCGCGGATGGTTTCAGTCGTCACTTTTTTTAAGTTGTGCCGTGGCACACCGCTCGCCTTACAATGCCATATTGACACACGGCTTCACCGTTGACGCCAAAGGTGAGAAGATGTCAAAATCCAAAGGCAATGTAATAGCGCCCGAAAAGGTCATTAAGCAGTACGGTTCGGAAATTTTGCGTCTTTGGGTCGCCATGAGCGACTATCAGAGTGATCTGAAAATATCCGACGACATTTTAAAGCAGACAGCAGAGAGTTACCGAAAACTACGCAATACGTTTCGTTTTTTAATGGCAAATATCCACGATCTGGAAACCGTTGTGCCGTTTGCGTCAATGGGTATTCTCGACCAGTGGATCCTTAGCAAAGCCGATGATATTTTTCGGAAGGTGCATGCTGCTTTCGGTGAGTATGATTTTGTCAACGGTATGGGGCTGCTCAATAATTTTGTTGTCAATGAACTCAGCGGCATCTATATGGATTTAACCAAAGACCGGCTCTATTGCGATGCGAAAGATGCGCCGCATCGTCGCTCGTCACAAAGTGCCATGGCGCTTATTGCGCGCAATATGCTTATTCTGATAGCGCCGGTACTGACGTATACCGCCGATGAAATTGTCGAATATGCTCCTGAGGTTATTAAAGGCGAACACACCACGATTTTTGATTTTACCTATGAAGATCTCGATACATTTGCGGTTCTCTTTGATGAAGTGTATATGTTGCAGGCACGTGATGCCTTTTTTGAGATTGTCGACGGATTAAAAAAAGAGAAAAAGATTAAAGCGACTCTGGAGCTGGTGATGACGACAGACTCGGCTACGGTAAATACACTAGATGCAACAGAAGCCGAAGACTGGTTTGTGGTATCGGGTATGAATACGCAAGAGATCACTGAAGAACTCGGACGTTTTGAGGTAGCGGGCGATACCTTTGTCATCGGCTATGCTACGGCAATGAAATGCCCGCGGTGCTGGAAGTATCAAAGCAGTGCCGAAGCGCAGCTGTGTGCACGTTGCAGTGAGGTATTATCATCATGATCGATCTATCACAGCCGGTTGAAAATATACATGTAATTTCAACAATAGCCGTCATATTTGCGATAGTGGCTGTTGGGATCGTGTTAGTCAAACGAGAACAAAACAGAAGGAAGAGAACGTGATTACACTGAAAGAGGCATTGAAACTCTCTGCTGAAGAGTTGGTAGCGTTAAAAGAAGAACTAGCAAAGAAGATTGAAGCGCATGCAAAACTTAATGCTTATGTAGGGTTAGAAAGTGCGGGCGAAGGCGTACCGATTGCGATCAAAGACAATATTCAAGTGAAAACGTGGAGCGTTACCAACGGTTCTAAGATTCTACAAGGCTATATCGCTCCGTACAATGCTACTGTTATTGAAAAAATGCAGGCGGCGGGTCTCACACCGTTTGGACGTACCAATATGGATGAGTTTGCCATGGGGTCAACGACGGAGTCAAGTTACTACGGTAAAACAGTAAATCCGCATAATGCCTCTTGTGTTCCCGGCGGCAGTTCGGGAGGTTCTGCGGCGGCAGTTGCTGCCGGTTTAGCGGTTGCGGCACTCGGAAGCGATACGGGCGGTTCCATTCGTCAACCTGCCGCTTTTTGCGGTATTGTAGGAATGAAACCGACATACGGACGGGTTAGCCGTTACGGACTGGGTGCATATGCCAGTTCACTTGACCAGATTGGCCCGATGACACAGAATGTTGAAGATGCAGCCATATTATATGATATTATAAGCGGTTACGATGCTAACGACTCGACAAGTGTTCATCGTAATGACAAGGTGAGTGACAAGCTTGATCCGTCACGAAAGTTGACCATTGCCATTGTACCCAACTATATTAAAGATGCCTCCGAAGATGTCAAGCGTGCATTTGCCAAAGCCGTAGCGGTACTGCGCAATGCGGGGCATACCATTGTTGAACGTGAACTGATGGATGCCAAATATGATATTTCAGCCTATTACGTAACGGCTACGGCCGAAGCAAGTACCAATTTGGCGCGTTACGACGGTATCCGTTACGGCAGTCGCGTGGAAGGTTCCAACCTGAAAGAGACCTATATAAAAAGCCGTTCCGAAGGTTTCGGCGATGAGGTTAAACGACGTATATTGTTGGGAAATTTTGTACTCTCAAGCGGTTATTACGATGCCTATTATGTCAAAGCGCAAAAAGTCCGTCATCGCATCAAGGAGGAGTATGAGACGATTTTTAAAGAGGTCGATCTCATCTTAAGTCCCGTAGCGCCTCGTACGGCATACGAATTCGGTTCGCTTGCCGATCCGTTGGAGATGTACTTGAGTGATATTTACACCATTTCGGTCAACCTGGCAGGACTCCCTGCCATTGCGTTGCCAATAGAGACCAGCGAGGCGGGAATGCCGGTAGGCTTGCAGCTAATTGCCGCCCCGTTTGACGAGCAGACGCTGTTTGACGGAGCCTTAAGTCTAGAGCAGTCGTTACAATCTTAAAAAAGAGCGGAGAAACATATGAATCTTAAAAAGCGAGCATTGACGTTTGAAGATGTGTTGTTGGTACCTCAATATTCTGAGGTGTTGCCCAAAGAGGTCTCTTTAGAGAGCCGTTTTTCTAAAAATATTCCGTTGCGAATTCCTATGGTTTCGGCCGCTATGGATACGGTGACGGAGTATCGTGCCGCTATTGCCATGGCACGTTTGGGCGGTATTGGCGTTATTCATAAAAATATGGATATTGAAACGCAGGCAAAAATGGTTAAAAAAGTCAAAAAGAGCGAAAGCGGCATTATTATTGATCCTATTTACATGTATCCGGGTGCGACGCTCAGAGAGGCCGAAGAGATTATGAGTGAATTTAAAATTTCGGGCGTGCCTATTGTCAGTCGAGAGTTGAAACTGTTGGGTATTTTAACCAATCGTGATACTCACTTTGAAAAAGACCTGAACAAGCCGGTTGAAGAGATTATGACCAAAATGCCGTTGATAACCGCAAAAAAAGGGATCTCTCTTGAAGAGGCGGCAGAGATCATGCACCAAAACAAGATTGAAAAACTCCCCCTTATAGATGACGATGAGTATCTGCAAGGTTTGGTGACGATTAAAGATATTAAAAAACGTATTGAGTACCCTAATGCCAACAAAGATGATTTCGGTCGCTTGCGTGTGGCAGCAGCCATCGGTGTGGCACAGATGGATCGTGCTCGGGCACTGGCTGATGCGGGCGTGGATGTGTTGGTGCTGGATTCGGCTCACGGACACTCTAAAGGGATTATCGATACGGTTCAAGCCATTAAGGCAGAGCTGACGGTAGACGTGGTCGCAGGTAATGTGGCTACAGCCGAAGCGGTTGAAGCACTGGCGGCAGCCGGAGCTGACGGTGTGAAAGTGGGTATTGGTCCGGGATCGATCTGTACGACACGTATTGTTGCTGGAGTCGGCGTACCGCAAATTTCGGCAATTGACGAGTGTGCCCAGGCAGGTCGTCGCGTCGGTGTACCCATTATTGCCGACGGCGGTATTAAGTATTCGGGTGAGATTGCCAAAGCGCTGGCGGTAGGAGCGTCATGTATTATGGCGGGCTCACTGCTTGCGGGTACTGAAGAGTCACCGGGCGATCTCATTAACTTTCAAGGGCGTCAGTACAAAGCGTACCGTGGTATGGGCTCAATCGGGGCCATGGGAAAAGGTTCCACCGACCGTTACTTTCAAGAAGGTACGGCAGCCGATAAGCTGGTTCCCGAAGGAATTGAGGGGCGTGTTCCGTATCGTGGCAGTATTGCCGGCATTGTGCATCAGATGATGGGTGGGCTGCGTGCATCCATGGGGTATTGCGGCTCTAAAGATATTGCAACGTTTCAACAAAAAGCGCAGTTTGTCGAGATCACAAGTGCCGGCCTGAAAGAGTCACATGTTCATGACGTGCAGATTACGGCAGAAGCACCTAACTATCACGTATAAGAGGTACGGTTATTAAAACGCTACAACTGCAGACCCATACCGAGCATTTTGACAATCCGCTCTACCTGGAAAGCGGACGTATTTTGCAGCCGTATGATATTGTCTATGAAACCTACGGTACACTTAATGACGCACGTGACAATATTGTTGTTGTCTGTCATGCCTTAACCGGTTCACACCATGCTGCGGGACTCTATGAGGGCGATGCCAAACCGGGATGGTGGGACGGACTCATCGGCAGCGGCAAAGCAATTGACACGGATTGCTTTTTTGTAATCTGTACCAATGTCATCGGCAGCTGTTTTGGTTCAACCGGACCGATGTCAAAAAATAAGTACGGTGAGGCGTATCGCTATAAATTTCCTGTAGTCACCATTAAAGACATGATTAAAGCGCAGCGCATTTTATTCGACAGACTGGGTATTCATCGGGTTCATGCCATAGTGGGCGGTTCTATGGGAGGTATGCAGGCGTTACAGTTTGCTATACACTACCCCAGTTTTGCCAATAAAGTCATTGCCATGGCAACGACGTTTGCGACGCAGCCGTGGGCAATTGCTTTCAATAAGGTTGCGCAAGAGGCAATTTTAACCGATCCTGCGTTCAAAAACGGCTATTACGATCCCAAAGATATTGAGCAAAACGGACTGAGCGGTATGGCGGTAGGACGGATGGCAGGGCATATCAGTTTTTTATCGCACTACTCGATGATCGAAAAGTTCGGACGGGAGTACAAGCGTAACGACGGGCTTTTTGAACTGTTCGGAAAGTTTCAGGTCGAGTCGTATTTGGAATATAACGGCTATAACTTTACCAAATGGTTTGACCCGTTGACGTACTTGTATATTACCAAAGCAATTAATATTTTTGATTTGGCTCGGGGATTTGACTCGCTGTTTCATGCTTTAGCGCAGATTCAAGCAGACCTTCATCTTATAAGTTTTCGTGAAGACATGCTTTTTTTGCCCGATGAGATGCGAAAAATCGATGAAATTTTAAAGAGCCAACACTATCGAAACTGCCACCATTTTGAGGTAGAGAGTCACTACGGACATGATGCTTTTTTGGTAGAGATCGATAAATTTGATACATATGTTAAAGGGGTGTTAGATGGCTGAAGATTTTGAAAAAAAAGTCGAACATGCTAAAGCGATTTTGCAAAAACTTTTAGAGAGTGATATGACGATGAGTGAGAGTATTCACGCGTATGAAGAGGGTATGAAGGCACTGCAAGAGGCGCAAAAACTTCTTGATGAGGCCGTGTTGCAGGTAGAGACAATTAAACAGAAAACGGCAGAGTCTTCAACGTGAAAATAGCGGCACTTCAGCTCCCTTCAATGGGAATGAGCAGTACACGTCTGTATAAGTATGTGCGTAACGCACACCGACAAGGAGTTCGGCTGCTGCTGCTTGGCGAGTATCTGCTTAACCCGTTTTTTAAAGAGATTGAACAGTGCAGTACGGCCATGATACAAGAGCAGAGTGATCACCAATTGAGTATCTTAAAAGAGTTGGCACGGGAATATCACATGAGTATTGTCGCGCCAATTATTTTGGTACGAAAAAAACAGCTGTTTAAAAGTATTGTCAAAATTGCACCCAGCTCGGTAGCCTATTATGACCAGCAGGTGTTGATTAACTACCCGCATTGGAACGAAGAGAAGTTTTTTGCCAATGCCATAGCACCGTTACAGTCACCGCTGGTATTTACCATTGATAACGTTAAGTTTGCCGTGATGGGGGGATTTGAGCTTCATTTTGATGAGTTATGGCGCTATGTCAGTGAAAAAAATGTTGATGTTGTACTGTTACCGAGTATGGCAACGTTTGACTCCAATCAGCGTTGGAAAGAGCTTATTAAGATGCGTGCATTTACGAAAAACTGTTATGTATTTCGGGCAAACCGTGTCGGCGAATATGTGGAACAAGAGCATGTGTGGCAGTTTTATGGCAATTCGTTGCTGGCACTTCCTGACGGCACGATCGAATCGGAATTGCAAGATTTTGAGGAGCTTCTTGTTGTTGAGGTTGAGCATGCCAATGTTGTCGAAGCACGACGTATTTGGGGTTTTAAAGAGAGTATGAGACGCCGTAGTTAACGAAAAAGCTTTTTCATTAAAGTAAAAAAGACCTTAAATACGCCGCTATTACCTACTGTTTTGTCAATAAACGCATCGTAGGTTGTACCGTGATCTTCAAGGTATCCCCGAAAAAATTTCTCTGAAGCCGCTATGCCGCCTTGGCGTTCAATCTCTATAAGTTTGGCGTAGATCGGCGTAATGGTTTCAATGGCTTTTCGCGGTGCTGCCTTTCGAAATGCCGTGAAACTGATAATCTCATTGCTCAGCGGATCTCTTTTGGACTCAAACTCGGTAACTACCCAATAATAGCTGCCGTCTTTTGCCAAATTTTTGACGATAGCAATAAAGTTGTCGCCTTGTAGAATGCGGTCCCACATCATCTTAAAAGCAATACGCGGCATATCGGGATGACGAATGATATTGTGCGGTTTTCCAATGAGTTCATTCTCACTATAGCCTGAAATGTGAACAAAGTAGTCATTGCCGTACTCAATAATCCCTTTGGAATCGGTTTTGCTGACAATATAGCGTTTGGGATCTAAAATAATTTCATGATCAGTAGGATGGGGCTGTTCCATAACGGCTCCTCATAGGATAAATCGGGTTTTAGTAAGACCCTTAATATTTTTATTTGAAATATTATACTAAAATTAGTGTTAATCTGGTCTCAAAATTAAAAAAATTGAGTTAGCTGCCGCATCGAAAGGTTATTTATGAAAAATCATATTATTATTAGCTTGGAACAAGCCAAAGAGGCGCATCTTTCGCAATTGGGCTATATTCAGCTTTTGGTGAAAGGGGTAGATATTGAAGAGTCGGCTATTGATAAGTATCCAAGTGATTGTCTTTTGGGCGTATGGCTTAACAATGAAGGGGAGAAACTAAAGCCGTATTGCGGTAGTATCATCATTGAGGAAATTCGCTCACTTCTAGCGTCATGGTATGAGGAGTATCGTAAAATTTATGAGATATTCTTTACTAAAAAAGTAGGTTTTTTTAGAAGATTTTTAGATCAAAATATTGTGATCTCTCAACAGGAGCGTGATAAAGCAGTGCTTTATGTTCGCGATCTTGAAACGATCAGCGAGCAGATGCTGACTCGCATCGATGCGGTACATCGAAAGATTGCCGCGCTGGGTATTACACATGTATAGGGAGGAAAACGGTTATGATGCACTATTTTCACCGTCAGGTTCAATTATGGGGCGAAGCGACACAGGAAATGTTGCAGCACAAGAGTATTGCCATTGTCGGATGCGGCGGCTTGGGAAGCTCGTTGTCGTATGCACTTGGAGCGTCAGGAATTGGAGAGATCCATCTTATTGATTTTGATGAGGTCAGCACACATAATATACACCGGCAAATTGCTTTTTCTTTAGGTGATGAAGGAAAAAACAAGGCACGTGTCAATGCGGAAAAAATTACGGCGCGTTGCGAGTATGTTAAAACAGTAGTACACGAATGTAATTTTGATGCGTTTGCCCAAAAAGGGATACGGGTAGATCTCATTATTGACGGTACTGACAACTTACCGAGTCGCGGTAAGATTAACGAGTACGCAATATCGATGAATACGCCATGGATTTACGGTTCAGTCGAAGCGTTTAACGGTCAGGTCTGTTTTTTTGATACGGCATCATTTAGTGATGTATTTAAAATTACTCAAAAGACACCGGCGGGCATTGCCGCACCCATTGTGATGCACATTGCTTCGCTGCAAGCCAATTTGGCATTGCGTTATCTTGCCGGACTGGCAGTAAAAAAAGATTATTTGTATTATCTGTTTTTTAATGACGAAGGGGAGCTGATAACCCAAAAATTCGGGTTACCGACACCGTAGCAGTTACTGTTTGGAGATAAAATCGGCAAGGGCTTTGATCTCATCGGTATGCAGCGAGGAAACCTGTGATGCCATCAATCCTTTCATGGCCCCGCCGTAACTGCCGTCTTTGTAGCCTTGTAGTGCAGAAATAATTTTATCGGCATTCCATCCTTTAATAATCTGCGATTTTCCTAAAGCGGATTTTTCTGCCGTAGCTCCATGACAACTGGCACATTTACGTTTGAACGTTGCTGCTGCATTGAATTCTGCTTTGGTATTGTTTGCTGCTTCTTGAATGTCTTGTGTGGTCTCCTGAATATCGTTAGCCATCTCCTGTGTAGCTTGAGCAATATCTTGTTTGACATCATGTGTTGCTTGCTGTAGGTCATTGCTCATCTTTTGAGTCGTTTCAACAATCTGCTGCTGTGCTTCTTCTGCTGTTTTGGAGACGGACTCAACAGCATCTTGCGTTGTCTGTTTTGCTGCTTCAACACCCTCTTTAACGCTGTTGCCAACCTGTTGTGTTGCTTCGGAAGCTTTCGTTTGAAGGGTTTCTACCAGACCTTTTGACGGCTCTTGCGTCTCTTGCGTACTCTGCTGCTCAGAAGAGCATCCAAGCAGAAGCAGTAGTGCTACAGTGGGGATAATATATTTCATCATGAACCTTTTTGGTGAATTTTATTGATGAAAAATTATATCACGGTTTTGTTTATTATTTGTAAAGATACGATATAATAAAAAGAAAATTACATGTAAAAAGATATGATGATATTTGAACCGTACCCCTTTGAAAAATTAACCGATTTATTGTGTGATATTACTCCGAATCGCTCGTATGAACCGTTGACACTGACCATTGGTGAACCTCAGTTTGAGACGCCGGATTTTATTCTAAAACGGTTGCGTACCCATGCCGATTTGTTAAAAAAGTACCCTAAAACGTCCGGAGAATCTTTTTTGAAAGAGTCGATGCAGTCGTTTGTCAAAAGGCGTTTTGGGGTAACATTGCAAGACGAAGAGCTGTTGCCGACATTTGGAACGCGTGAGGTGCTGTTTAATCTGCCGCAGTTTTTACTCTTTGACATACCCAATCCGGTAATGGCTTTTACCAATCCGTTTTATCAGATTTATGAGGGTGCTGCTGTTGCTTCACGTGCTTCCGTACACTTGTTGAATCTGGATGCGGCAGATGGTTTTGAGCCGCAAATTGATGAGGCTGTATTGGCTACATGTCATTTGGTTATTCTGAACTTTCCCAACAATCCTACTGGCGCCACCTTAACTCTTGATACTTTAGGTGAATGGGTACGTTTGGCACTGAAGCATGATTTTATATTACTCAATGATGAGTGCTACAGTGAGATTTATACTCAGACGCCGCCACCCTCACTGCTGGAGGCTTCATTGCATGTGGGCAATGACAGTTTCAAAAATATTCTGGTCATCAACTCTGCCTCCAAACGCTCGTCGGCGCCGGGGTTGCGTTCGGGGTTTATTGCCGGTGATGCAACAATATTGCAATCGTATTTGAAATACCGCACCTATGTAGGGTGCGCATCACCGTTACCGCTTCAAGAAGCTGCAGCGGCTGCATGGAGTGATGCGGCACATGTGACTGCATTTCGAGAGATCTATGCTAAAAACTTTCAGACGGCAAAAGAGCTATTGGGTATTGATGTACCCGAAGCCACTTTTTATATTTGGCTTCAAGTAGATGATGCCATAGCATTTACATGTAAATTGTACAAAGAGTACAACCTTAAAGTATTGCCGGGTGAATTTTTGGCACGTTGTGATGCCAGAGGTCATAACCCGGGTCAAGGCTATGTGCGTATCGCACTGGTTGAAAATGCGGCACGTACCTACAATGCCCTAAGCCGAATTAAGGATGCATTAGCGTGAGTAAAGAACTCTTAAAACAAAAAATTTTACAAGCACAGAGTGAGGGTGATATTGCCGCACTTTACGTGTTGGAACATGAGGTTCATGACTGTTTTGAAGAGGAGATGCTTCATGCCTATTATGCCAATATTTTGGACTTGGCGCTGGAACGTCTGAGTGATGCGCTCTCAACACCTCGCAAGATGGATTTTGACGAGGTTCAAGATGTCGCAACGATTCGGGCACTTTATGAATACGCTATTGAACACTACAGTGCGCAAAAGTTTCATGATGCAAGTGCGTTGTTTGAAGTGCTTTCGGGTATTGCTAACAGCAGTGCGTTTTCTAAAGCGATGTTACAGCATGTCAAAGCGATCGAACAGAATCTCTCGCTCGATGATTTTCTTGAAACCGTTGCCGATGTTGATGCCACGCAAGAAAACGGTACTTTTTATATCAGTCATTTTCAGAAGGTGTTGTAATGCATTATCATTTTATCGGTATTGGCGGTATTGGTATTTCCGGACTGGCAAAGTACATGCACTATCGTGGGCATGAAGTAAGCGGTTCTGACATTAAAGAGTCTGTCATTACCCGCAAGCTTGAACATGAGGGACTTCGTGTGAGTATTCCGCAGCAGGCTTCTAACATAACGAATCCGGAATGTGTCATACATTCGGCAATTATCAAAGAGGATAATGCCGAAGTTGTTGAGGCCAGAGCCAAAGGCATTAAAGTAATTCCTCGACGCGAAGCGCTGCTGGAGATACTGCATGATGCTAAAGTGTATGCTGTTGCCGGTGCGCACGGCAAGAGTACAACGTCGGCAATTTTATCGGCTATTATGCACGGTTCCGCTATTATTGGAGCGGAGGCAAAAGCGTTTGGTTCCAATGTGCGCTACTGTGCGGAGAGCGACGTACTGATTTTTGAGGCCGATGAGAGTGACGGCAGTTTTTTGAATGCCAATCCCTACTGTGCCATTGTTACCAATGCCGAACCGGAGCATATGGAGTATTATAATTATGATGAAGCGCTTTTTTTCGCTTCTTACCGAGAGTTTATTCACAAAGCACCGTGTCGTGTTATTAATGCCGAAGATCCTTTTTTGGCTACCATCGACTTTGAGGCGGTACGACTCTATCCGAGTCAAGATATTAAAAATATTGAGTATGTTTTACGAGAGAACGAACCGTACACCCGTTTTGAGTTGAAACAGTATGGAAGCTTTGAGGTATGGGGTTTTGGCGAGCATATTGCTTTAGATGCCGCATTGGCAATCTTAACGGCGTTGCAGAGCATGAAAGTTGATACGGTACGGGAAAATCTACTGAGTTACAAAGGTATTAAAAAGCGTTTTGACATCGTCGGTAGTTACGATAGCGGTATTATTATTGACGACTACGGGCATCATCCGACCGAGATTAAAGCGACACTTGATTCGGTGAAAACTTATGCAAAATTAAAGCATATCGATACCATTACAGCCATTTGGCAACCTCACAAATATTCACGTACCGTAGATAATATGGAGGCATTCGTTGCCTGTTTCGAAGGGGTGGATCGTCTCATTATTTTGCCGGTTTGGGCTGCCGGTGAGTCTCCACGTGACATTGACTTCGAGAGAGCATTTTCACATTATAACGTGACATTGGCGGAGCGACTGATACGTCGTGACAATACTATTGCGTTAATGAAAGATGATACAATAATAGCAACATTAGAAGAAGGCGTGATGATCGGCTTTGGTGCCGGTGACATCACCTATCAGATACGAGGTGAATAATGGGATATATTTTAGGTTTATTGGCAGTAATACTTTTTTTTGCCGCCATGCATTACGTTACTGAGTTGAATACGACTCAAAAACTCGGTGCTACACTCTTTTTTGTTCTCATTATTGTCGGGGCATTTTATTATAATCATTACCAAAATATGCAACGAGAGCATATTACGGCTATTGCCCTAAAGTTTGAACAAAACAAAAAAATACTCTGCGAGGGTGTTGAAGTGAATGCGAGTAATTTTAGTGAGAGTGTCGGGACATACACGTTTATCGGCAAAGAGGGTACGCCGCATGCCGGACGTATGTTTAGTTTTGAGCAATGTCAATAGAGCGGGGAAAAGAGCATTTTGATACGCTCATAGAGCAACTTGATTTAACCGAACATATGGCTCGGTTACGCTCTTTTTTCTCTCGAGATCAGACGCTGTTTTTAGAAGGCGACCAGGAGCGGCACTATCGTTATATTGAAGCACTCGATCGCCTCAATTTTAAACCGCCTCCGAAGATTGCACCGTTGCATACGATGGTGACACATCTGCATAAAAAAGGGGTACTCTCCTTTGAGCAGATTTTTGAAATTGTTAAAGTGGTACGCTATTTTCGCTATATGAACCATACGTGTGATGAAGGAATCATCGCGGAATGGATGCAGCGTATTGTTATTCCTGAGGTGATGGAAGAAGTTGCGTGCTGTTTTACGCATGACGGAGTCTTTGATGAGAGTTTAGATGAAGCGCTATATCTGCTCTCACGGCGTATAAAAGGGTATAAAGAGGAGATCTCGGCATCGTTAAAACGCCTGCTTTATACCTCAAAACTCTCCTCTTATCTGGTCGATACGCAGATACACTATCTTAATGACGAAGAGTGCCTTTTGGTACGGGGCGGTTTTAATCATGTTCTTAAAGGTACTGTTGTCGGTCGAACGGGTGCGGGCTTCTTTTATGTTGTTCCTGATGCTATTACCAAAAGTAAAGAGAATATACGTGTCGCTAAGCAGGAAAAAGAGGCGATTTTTTACATGTATGCCAAAAAGTTTTCTCAATATCTTTATGAGATACGCCCTTTTATTGCTTTTATAGACAAAGAGTTCAACCGGTTTGATCACTACCAATCACGGGTGCATTTTGCGGCATCTTCATCTTGCGAGATTGTTCAAGCCGTTAAAAACACCAATGTCATCTTGCGGGGTTTTAAACATCCGGCACTGCATAACCCTAAGTGTGTTGATGTTGATTTTACAGGGAATGTATTGATGATTACCGGTGTCAATGCCGGTGGTAAAACGATGTTGCTAAAGTCCATTTTAAGTGCGGTACTTATGGCAAAATATCTGATTCCCATGCGCATTGACAAACACCGTTCCAAAATAGGGACATTTAAACGTATTGATGCCATCATTGACGATCCGCAAAATGTCACGAACGACATCTCTACGTTTGCCGGGCGGATGTTGCACTTTTCCAAACTTTTTACGTACAAATCGGCATTGATCGGAGTGGATGAGATTGAGTTGGGAACCGATAGTGACGAAGCGGCAGCCCTGTTTAAAGTACTGTTAGATGATCTGATTGCACGCGGACACAAGATGATTGTCACAACACACCACAAGCGTTTGGCATCACTCATGGCCGATCGTGATGATGTGTCGCTAATGGCTGCTTTGTATGATGAAGAGCGTCGGCAGCCGACCTATGAGTTTTTACAGGGGATTATCGGAAAAAGTTATGCTTTTGAAACGGCAGCGCGTTACGGAATCAATCAGGGAATCGTAGCACGTGCTAAAGAGGTATACGGTGAGAACCACGAAAAGCTCAATCAGCTTATTGAACGCGGCTCAGAGTTGGAGCGTTCGTTAAAGAAAAAACATGCGATGCTGGATGCTGAGCGTGAAGCGTTGCACCGTAAAGAAGCGCTCTTAAAGCAACGGCTTGAACAGTATGACAGTGATCTGCATCGGGAGCTCACACTATTGCAACAGCAGTATTATGATGCCATCAATGCGGCAAAAGCAGCGGCAAAGCTTCATGACAGTGCCGCGATTCACCGTCAGATGAATCGTGCCAAAGAGAAGCTTCCGCAACACAAGCCCTCGACAAAGACTTCGCATAAGTTTCAAGTTGGGGATTATGTCACATACCGTAAACAGCGTGGAGAGATTGTTGCACTCAAAGCCAAAGAGGCGACACTGGAAGTTGACGGAATGCGACTGCGTGTCAAGCTTAATGCTCTCAAACCGACGAGCATACCGAAACTTCAGCCAAACGTGGAGATACGAAACGATGCGCCGAAACGTTCCGGTTTAAAACTGGATCTTCACGGATTGCGTGCTGAAGAGGCTCTTGAAAAGCTCGATGTTTTTCTTTCCGATGCATTGATTCAGGGGTGGGACGAGGTCATTGTCTATCACGGTATCGGTACGGGAAAACTCTCGTTTGCCGTAAAAAACTTTTTACGTGAACACCCCAGTGTCAAACACTTCAGTGATGCTCCGCAGCATATGGGAGGATTCGGTGCGACAATAGTCTCACTGTAGTTGTGTTATAATATTCCAACTTAAAACAGGGTACGCCTTTGGAACAGTTTCATTCACTTGTGGATTATGCTAAAAATTTGTCGTTGTTGTATGTAGAAGATGATGTTGCGCTCCAGCAAGAGACTAAAGTTATTTTAGACCGTATTTTCAGTCGGGTCGATACGGCGCTTGACGGTCAAGAGGCTTTGGAGATGTTTGAATGTCACTATTATGACGTGGTCATTACCGATCTTGAAATGCCGCGCCTTAACGGTTTGCAGATGAGCAAAGCGATTAAAAAGATCAAAGATGATGTGCCTATTGTTGTGGTTTCGGCTTACTCTGATACAACCTATCTGGTCGATGCGATTGAGATTGGTATTAACTACTACATACTCAAACCGATGGATCTCTCCAAACTTATTGACACGTTGCATAATGTAGCCAAGTCGATTAACGAGAAGGTATTGGCTGAGGAATATCGAAAAATGGAGTTGGTACAGAAGGTGAATCATGCCAATGCTAAACTTTTGGAAGAGCTGATTAATGTCTCCCCCAATCCGGTGGTAGTCTTTAAAAAAGATGCCATTGAGTTTATGAATGACGCCTTCCGTAAACTGTTTAATTATGAAGAGCTAGAGACGTTGCTCAACAATGAAAAACCGCTTCATGATATGTTAAACGAGAAGATCTCAGTCGATGATGTGATGAAAGACAGCAATGAATTTATTGAACATTTCAGTCTGTGTTGTGATGAACAGGGAAGCCCATACTCTAAAATTTCGCTGAAAACGGCACATGGCAGAAAGATCTTTTTGGTTATGAAAAGCCAGATCAATTTTTCGGGTGAGCAGAGTTACATGTATACGTTTAACGATATTACCGTCGTGGAGTATCAAAAGGTACAGCTCGATAACTACAGTAACTATATGTCGGAACTGACCTATACGAAATATCGACTGAGTGAAGAGGCGAAGAGTCACGATATTATTGACAAAACCACATTCTGATATGATGACAAAAAGCGAATACCTCAAAGCTGTTAAAGAGCTCAATATGTATGCCTATCACTATTATGTACTTGATGATCCGATAACAACCGATGAGGTCTATGATGCGTTGTACCGTGAGGTCGTAGCTTTTGAAACGGCGCACCCTCAAGATATTGCGGAGGATTCTCCGACTCAACGTATCGGAGATATGCCGCTGGAGGCATTTAGTAAGGCTGCACATCGAAGCCGTATGTGGAGTCTTGATGATGTTTTTGACCGACAGGATCTTCTTAAATGGATCGAGCGGATTGAAAAACATGTCTCAGAAGTGCGTTACTACTGTGAGCCTAAATATGACGGAGCCAGTTTGAATCTTATATATGAAAACGGCCGTTTGGTGCAGGCGATAACGCGCGGTGACGGAAGTGTGGGTGAAGAGGTGACACAAAATGCCAAAACCATCCGTTCTATTCCGCTTCAGATTGCGTATCGGGAATTTATTGAGATTCGCGGTGAAGTGGTCATTTTTAAAGAGGAGTTTGAACGGATCAATGCCGAGCGTTTGGAGCGGGGAGAGACACTTTTTGCCAATGCCCGCAATGCAGCAGCCGGATCATTACGACAACTCGACTCCAAAATTACGGCACGACGAAATCTGGTTTTTTTACCGTACGGTATCGGTAGCAATACGCTTGATATTCCCTCTCTTAACGAGCGCATGGATTTTGTCTATAAGCAGGGGTTTAAAGCGGCACCGATGCGGCTTACATGTAAAACAGCAGAAGAGATAGAGCTGTTTTACGAGCGCATGAAAACGTCTCGCGATGATTTTGAGATGATGCTTGACGGCATGGTAGTAAAAGTCAATGAGATAGCTGCTCAAGAGCGCTTGGGTTATACG
This sequence comes from Helicobacteraceae bacterium, assembly GCA_026988515.1. Lineage (GTDB taxonomy): Bacteria > Campylobacterota > Campylobacteria > Campylobacterales > Sulfurimonadaceae > QNZR01. The sequence goes on from JALSLA010000009.1 coordinate 19,522, forward strand.
GTAAAAAGCCCCCGTTGGGCGATAGCCTATAAATTTCCCGCAGTCGAGAAAATTACTACGGTCATCGATATTCTCCTGCAAGTAGGGCGTACGGGTGTGGTGACTCCCGTAGCAGTTGTTGAACCTACCGAGATTGACGGGGTGGTGGTTGAGCGGGCAACACTGCACAATTTCGATGAGATTGAGCGTAAAGACATTCGGCTTTATGACAAGGTGATTATACTGCGCAGCGGTGATGTGATTCCTAAAATTACTAAGGTACTCATTCATGAACGACCTCGTGACTCTCAGGTTATAGAGCGTCCAAAGTACTGTCCCGTCTGCCACAGCGAGCTGTTAGACGAGGGGGTGCTCATTAAGTGTCAAAATCTTGACTGTAGTGCTCGTGTTGTCAATGCTATTGTCTATTTTGCCTCTAAACCCTGTCTTAATATTGACGGATTGGGAGAAAAAATTGTTGATACGCTCTACCGTAACGGTTTGGTGCGAAGTGTTAAAGATCTCTTTTTTTTAACCCTTGAGAAACTAACGGCATTAGAAGGTTTTAAAGAAAAAAAGAGTAACAATCTTCTTTTGGCTATTGAGCGTTGTAAAGGGTGCGAATGCTGGCGTTTTGTCAATGCTCTGGGCATTGAACATATTGGCGAAGTGGCTTCTAAAGCATTGTGTGAGCGTTTTGGTCTAAGGCTTTTGGATGCAAAAAAAGAGGAGATTACGGCATTAGAGGGTTTTGGAGAGGAGATGGCGGAGTCGGTGATGGAGTTCATTCGTGTTAACAAGGAGCGTATGCAAGAGCTTTATACAATTATTCAGCCACGTTCACCGGAACCTCGAGCGTCTGTAGCAGAGAACCCCTTTAAAGGAAAAACCGTGGTATTGACCGGTGCAATGAGTGAACCGCGTCCTAAGATAAAAGCAATGCTTGAGCGTTTGGGGGCCAAAGTATCGGGCAGTGTGTCGAAAAAAACCGATTATCTTATTTTTGGCGATGACGCCGGCAGTAAATATGACAAAGCTCGTGCATTGGGAGTGACAACCCTGAGTGAAGATGCCATGCGGGCTATGTTCTGATGCGACTCGATCACTACTTGGTTGCAAAGGGTTTGGTCGAGAGTCGCAACAAGGCCCAGCAGCTTATTCAAGAGGGGCATGTTCGGGTCAATGCCAAGGTGACAACCAAAGCCTCGTTACAGATTGGAACCGAGCAGATCAGTGTTGATGCAATACGGGTTTATGTCAGTCGATCGGCTCAAAAGCTCAAGCATTTTTTACCGGAACTTCCGTTTTGTGTCAAGGGAATGCGTGCATTAGACATTGGTGCAAGTACCGGTGGTTTTACCGAAGTATTGTTAGAGTTTGGCGCACAACATGTTGATGCCGTTGATGTTGGACAGGGTCAGTTGCATGAACGGCTTAAGAGAGACAAGCGTGTAACGTCAATAGAGCAGACCGATATTCGGCAGTTTACATGTGAATTGCCTTACGATATTGTCGTGAGTGACGTCTCATTTATCTCACTGATATTAATATTAGACAATATTAATATATTGGCATCGCAATGGATGGTACTGCTGTTTAAACCGCAGTTTGAAGTAGGGCGTGAGGTCAAGCGTGATCGTCACGGTGTTATTAAAGATAACAGAGCCGTTATGCGTGCCATGCAACGGTTTGAAGATGCCTGTACACTGCAAGGATGGGTCTTGGTTTTGAAAAAAGAGGCAAGTTTGCGGGGAAGGGAGGGGAATATTGAGTACTGCTACTGCTATAGAAAACATTGATGCTGTCGCCATTGGCGGATTTGACGGAATGCATATTGGACATCAACACCTTTTTGATGCACTGGGCGAACATGGCGGCATTGTTGTCATTGAGACGGGGTATGCCAATTTGACTCCCGGAACAGAACGTGAACACTACACCCGTTACCCGATATATTATTACCGTCTTGAAGATATTCGCCATTTAGACGGCGAGGCATTTATTGCCATGTTGTGTCGCCGGTTTCCGCAACTCAAAAAAATTGTCGTCGGTTATGATTTTCATTTCGGTAAAGACCGGCGCTATTCCTTTCGTGATTTGAATCGGCTTTTCCACGGAGAGGTTGTCGTAGTCGATGAGGTTCAGCTGGGTAACGACTCGGTACACTCGCATAAGATTCGGGCAAAGTTGGAGTTGGGAGATATTCAAGGTGCCAATAATTTTCTTGGGCATAACTATACGATTAAAGGCAGCGTTGTTGCCGGGCAGGGGCTGGGTGCACAACAGTTGGTTCCTACACTCAATTTACATGTAAAAGCGTTTTTGCTGCCAATGCAAGGTGTCTATGCGACGTTGAGTCGTTTGGATGATGAAGAGCACTACCGCCCTTCGGTGTCGTTTATTGGGCACCGCATTTCAACAGACGGATCATTTGCGGTAGAGACGCATATTATTGGAGAAGAGGTTACACACAATCGACGGGTAGCAATCAGTTTCTTAAAGCACCTTCGCCATAACAAAAAATTTGATGCATTTTCAGATCTGAAACAGGCCATTGATTTGGATATTACCAAAGCTGTTGGAGTGATTCAACATTTAAGTTTGTGACATCTATAGATTAGGTATGTTATAATACTGCATCTTTTAGCGTACTTCGGTCTGCGTTAAACTTCGTTTTCATTATGCTTTCAATAGTAGAATTCATTCATACAACACCATTGAGCCTGGACCGGCATTAGAAGTATAGAAACTGTGAAGAGGGCTTGTTTTCAAAAAGGGACATTCATGTCATTTAAAAACCTGGGGCTTTCAGAGCCGATTTTACGTGCTATTGCAGAAGAAGGCTATAGCAAACCGACACCGGTGCAAGAGCAGGCAATTCCTGTTATTTTAAACAACAACGACATCTTGGCCGGTGCTCAAACCGGAACAGGAAAAACAGCAGGGTTTACGCTGCCGTTGCTACAACGACTTAGTGAACGTGCTCCGCGCAAAGGCAATCGTTATGTGCGAGCGCTTATTTTAACTCCGACACGCGAATTGGCAGCTCAAGTCGGTGAAAGTGTTGAAATCTACGGAAAATATCTTCCGTTCAGATCGACTGTCATTTTTGGCGGCGTCGGTATAAAGCCTCAAGTTGCAATATTGCGCAAAGGGGTTGATATTGTTATTGCTACACCCGGACGGCTGTTAGATCTTGCAGAGCAACGGGCTATTAACCTTTCTCAAGTGGAGTGTCTCATTTTAGATGAAGCCGATCGCATGCTAGATATGGGGTTTATTCACGATATAAAAAAAGTTTTGGCACTTCTACCGAAGCATCGTCAAAACCTTCTGTTTTCCGCTACCTTTTCCAATGAGATCAAAAAATTGGCTGATGGACTTTTAAATAAGCCGACGCTCATTGAAGTTGCCTGTCGTAATGCGACGTCTGAAATGGTGGAACAAACGGTTCATCGGGTCGATAAAGATCGCAAACGTGAACTCCTTTCGCATTTAATTACGACAAGAGATTGGAAGCAGGTTCTTGTCTTTACGCGAACCAAACATGGTGCAAACCGCTTGACCAAACAGCTTGAAAAAGACGGCATTAGTGCTGCGGCAATTCATGGTAATAAAAGTCAAAGTGCACGAACCAAAGCATTAATAAATTTTAAAGAGGGCAGTGTCTCTGTCCTTGTCGCCACTGATATTGCTGCACGGGGTATTGATATTGACCAACTTCCTCACGTCGTGAACTATGAACTTCCCAATATACCGGAAGATTATGTTCACCGTATTGGTCGAACCGGGCGTGCAGGTAATGAAGGTGAAGCGGTATCGTTGGTATGTGTAGATGAAGATACCTATTTGCGTAACATCGAAACACTGATCAAGCGACCCATTCCTCAAGTAAACATCAAGGGATTTGCTCCAGATCCATCAATCAAGCCTGAACCTGTTCAGAAAAAAAACGCGTCACGTTCGCGTAAGCGATCACGTTCTTTTGGCAGACATTAAGAACGTCCGTTAAAATCAATGTACTGAGACGTTTCTTTTGGTAATTTTGTTTCTTTAATATGTGTTTTTTTGTCTCATTATTTAAAGCGTATCATTATTTTATGTTATTATATGGGCGATTATAAAAAATGCACAAGTGAGGAAGCAATGAAGAGAGTGCTTACAACGGCGACGGCCATAGTAGCCGTATCGGCTTTGATGGTAGGATGTGGTGATGGAAATGGTACTGACAAAAAGAAAACCGATATTGTAACACAAGAGGATGCACGCAAGGCAGCAAGTTTGGTCAAGGTCATGCACTTTGATACAATTGCTGCCAGTATGACGCAACCTTTAGCGATACAACAGCGTAACAACGTACGTATTACCTATCCTGCGCCTTATGAGAAAGTACGTGAGTGTGCAGCAGGCGGCA
>JALSLA010000010.1 GCA_026988515.1 Helicobacteraceae bacterium
ATTTCAATATTATTTCATGGGACAGGGCTCTGTATTATGCCAAGCATTATGCCGTTATAGGTGCCTTTCCCCGTGAAGAGTTAGATCTGGCAGAAAGACTGTTTTATGAAGACCCTAAAAAATACGGATTTTTCGGTGAACGCATTTGCAAGAACATTACCGAAAGTATAGTGCGGCGGGATGTTGAAAAAATTCCCTATACGGGACACTATCTTTTTAAAGGTAAGCCGATGGAAGACTATTTTCGTCTGAAAAAAGATATTGGAGACGAGATCATTTTAACTTCGGGAGTACGCGGTATTGTGAAACAGATGAGCTTGTACATAGATAAAATATACCGTTGCAAAGGGAATATTTCACAAGCCTCTTTTTCGTTGGCTCCGCCGGGTTATTCGTACCACAGCTGTTCTGACTTTGATGTGGGAAAACGAGGTTGGGGGCATAAGAATTTTACAGCAAAATTTGCACGAACTCGCGAGTTTCGGCAGTTACGAAAACTCGACTATATCGATATGCGATACACTATTAATAACGAGGAGGGAGTACGGTATGAACCGTGGCATGTTAAAGTCATATAGAGGGTTTATTCCGTTATTGCTGCTTTTGTCTGTTTCAGGATGCACGTTTTATCAAGATATCTATCAGGAGGACGGAGAGATTATGGCGACTCCGCTACCTGAGAAAACAACTGCTCCTTCGGCACCTCAAGACGAAAAGGTCGTTGATGATCCGGTTCTTGAACATAATAGCAGCGAAAAAACCGCAACTGTCTCGGTACCGGAATCGTTCAAAGGTGACGATGAAGCCAATAAAACGCTGTACGAGCCGCAAGACAATGTGTCCATAGCACCGCCTTTGTCGCTGCAACGAGCCCTTATAAAACGTGTGAGTACCACCAGCGATGCCAAAGATCATAAAAACTTTGCATTTGACCTGATTCAAAAAGGGCAGCAAGACAATAACACGCTCTTTATAATTGGCGGTATTCAAGGTGATGAACCGGGTGGTTTTATGGCAGCTTCCCTCATTGCAACACGTTACAACATTACCAAAGGCTCCGTCTGGGTCATTCCCAATTTGAATTTTTACAGCATTATTAAGCGCTCACGCGGTCCGTTCGGTGATATGAATCGAAAATTTGCATCGCTGCAAGAGAGTGACCCTGATTATGATGCCATCTGTAAAATCAAAAGCTATATTGCCAATGAAAACGTTAAGCTCATCGTGAATCTTCATGACGGCAGCGGTTACTACCGAGAGAAACATATTGATGAAAACCACTCCCCAAAAAAGTGGGGGCAGTGCTCTATTGTTGATCAGGCGCATCTTGACAGCGAATACGGTGATTTAGAAGCGATCTCTTCAAAGGTGATTGCGCATGTCAATACCAATTTGATTCGACAAGAAGATCGCTATTCGTTTAATAATACGCGTACCGCAGAAGGCAACGAGGAGATGGCAAAAACATTAACCTATTTTGCTGTTAAAAACAACAAAGCCGCTTTTGGTAACGAGGCGAGCAAAAATTTGCCGACACACGAGCGTATCTATTATCACCTGTTGGCACTGGAAAAATATATGGATATTATGGGGATCGAGTTTGAGCGCGAATTTGCATTAACACCTGAGGCGATTAAAAAAGAGATTAACAGTAATATTCACATTACGCTTGATGATAACAGAATACGCCTTCCGCTGGAAGATGTCCGTAATATTTTACGCTATTTTCCAGTGAACAGAGACGGCAGCATTACCTACTCGCCGAATAATCCGCTCATTAAAATAATTAAAGAGAATGATACCTACACCGTCTATTACGGTAATCGACGACTCACGCATTTAAAAGCGGATTATATGGATTATGTCGATATTGAAAGCAAGGTACACTTTAAAGTCGACAATCAAGATACCGAGGTACAATTCGGCGAGATACTTAGCGTTAAAAAAGATTTCTTGGTTTATGATCACGAGGAGTACCGTGTGAATGTTATCGGTTTTTCCCACCACTCAAAAAAAGAGACGGAGATACCCATCTCCAAAGAGAAGTTTATGAAACGATTTTCTATTGACAAACGGGGGCAGATGTACCGTGTTGAGTTTTATAAAAAAGACAAGTTCGCCGGAACGGTCCTGGTAAAGTTTGAAGATGCATAATGAATAACCGTGAAACAACGCAGACAGATGTCCTTATAATCGGTGCCGGCGGTGCCGCGCTTAGTGCCGCGCTGAAGGCACAAGAGCATGGAGCACGTGTTCAGGTACTGTCTAAAAGTTATCCGACCCGTGCTCAGACCTGTATGGCGCAAGGAGGCATTAATGCCGCGCTTTCTCACAGCGGTGCCGATACCGTAGCATTACATGTAGAAGACACGCTCAAATCGGCGCAGGGGTTGGCTCTGAGAGATGCAGTTTCGTTGATGTGTCAGCAAGCGCCGGAAGCGCTGGCGTGGCTTGATCGAATAGGTGTGCCCTTTAGTCGGAATGCAAAGGCCCAAATAGCGCAACGGCGTTTGGGAGGCGCTTCAAGCGAACGTGCTTGCTATGCGCAAGACTATACCGGTTTAAAAATACTTCATACACTGTACGATCAATGCAATCGCCATAACATTGAGTTTTTAAACGAGCGTTTTTTACTGAATATATGTACACAAAAAGATACGCACGGTAATGTTTGTGTCAGCGGTGTTACGGCACTTAACCTTCGTACGGGCGAGGTAGAGATGCACGAGGCTGCCAGTGTGATTGTTGCGACCGGAGGGTATAGCCGAATTTACCACCGTCATGCTACCAATGCTACCGGTACCACCGGTGACGGCATTGCTGCCGCACTGCGAGCCGGTGCCCGTTTGAGCGATATGGAGTTTATTCAGTTTCATCCCACGGCACTGAAAAACTCTTCGGTACTCATCTCTGAAAGTGCCCGAGGTGCCGGCGGTTATCTTCTAAATGCGGCACATGAGCGTTTTACCGATGAACTGGCACCGCGTGATATTGTTGCCCGTGAAATCTTAAAAGAGATAGAACGAGGCGGTGCCGTCTATTTGGATATTCGCCATTTGGGTGAGGCGTTTATTGACGCACAGTTACCGCAGGAGCGCAAGCTGGCACAGTTATATGAAGGCATTGATCCGGTATATGAGATCATGCCCGTAAAGCCGGCGGCGCATTACTGCATGGGCGGTATTGAGGTCGATGCCCGGTCACAAACAGCAGTTAGCGGGCTGTTTGCCTGCGGTGAGTGTGCAAATCATAATGTACACGGAGCCAACCGTTTGGGCGGTAATTCATTGTTGGAGCTGGTTGTCTTTGGACATCAAGCAGGTGTTAATGCTGCGCAGTATGCGCAACAGACCCAAAATACATGTAAGCCTACCGAACAGTTGCAAAAAGACAGAACTTTTGTCGAAGGCGTTAAATATTTCACCAATCAGATAGATTTTTATGAAAAGCACCGCTTTATGGGAAATATTTTTTACAACAATGCCGCTATAGTTCGAGATGAGAAGGGGTTAAAGGCGGTGCTGGCCGCAGTACGGCAATTGCAAAAAGAGCTGCCGTTTATGGGACCTAAAGACAAATCAAAAGTGTATAACACGAACCTAGTGGAGTTTATTGAGTTTGGTAACATGGTTGAGTTGGCCGAAGTCGTACTGGTGAGTGCCATCAGTCGGCGCGAAAGTCGTGGCGCACACTTTCGAAGTGATGCACCGCAACGCGACGACGAACGTTTCGGTGCACATACGGTTGCATGGAAAGAAGAGGGCGTGTTATGTTTGGATTTTATTAAGGGAGAAGTGCTATGAATATTGAAGTTTTACGGTACTGTCCGGCGGCTCCCAACGGCGCACAAAAAGTTTCGTACGAGCTTGAGGCAACAGGTCAAACGCTCTTGGACGCATTGACGACGATTAAAACCGAACAGGATGCCACGCTCTCCTTTGCTTCGGAGTGTCGTTCCGGTGTCTGCGGTAGTTGTGCCATGCGAGTCAACGGTGTTGAAGTACTGGCATGTACGTATCAGGTACGTGAGGGTGATCTGATTGAGCCGCTTCGTAATATGGAGGTTGTCCGAGACCTGATTGTTGACGTTGAGAGTGCTTTGCGTTTCAATCAACAGGCACATGCTTACGGGAGTGTCAGTGTACAAACGCCCTCAGTTACCCCCGAAGAAGAGAAAATCAACGAACTGCAAAGTGCCTGTATATTGTGCGCTTCGTGTTACAGCGCGTGCCCGGTTTATGAGCTTAACAGTGAGTTCCTGGGACCGTTTGCACTAACACGCAGTTGGCGCTATGTGAGTGATGTCCGCGAAACGGAAGTCGTCGATAAAATTGCTACCGTACAAGACAACGGCATATGGGACTGTACCCTCTGTAATGAATGTGTTCCGGTCTGTCCGGTCGGGATTGCACCAAAGCAAGATATTGTTATGTTGCGTAACAAAAGCGGGGTAATGGGCTATATGGATCCAAGTTTTGCGTCAGGTTTTGGAAACGGTTTTGGCAATGACGGGACGCCGAATTTCGGAGGGCCGGCTTTTTAAAATTTTTAAGTTAGTCTTTGTTATACTTTGTCGCAAAGGTAGGTATTATGGCGAAAGAACACTCATTGGATATTTCTGCAAAAATAGACAAACAGGCGTTTAAAGATGCGATCAACTTGGTAGAGAAAGAGGTGGCGAACCGTTACGACTTCAAAGGAACACCGTATGAAGTTACTTACAAAGAGAGTGACAAAGCATTGGTTTTGGTAGCCTCAAGCGACAATAAACTGGAGGCACTCAAAGACATTGTCATTGCCAAACTGGTGAAACGGGGGCTTTCCTCCAATGTTCTTGACGAAGTGCGTGTTGAAGATGCCAGCGGCGGAACGCGAAAAGCAACCTTTAAAGTTGTTGATTATATTGAAGCCAAAGAGGCAAAAAAAATTGTAGCTGAAATTAAAAAACTCAAACTCAAAGTAACTGCACAGATCGAAGGGGATGCGATACGTGTTAAAGGCAAGCAGATTGACGATCTTCAAAAAGTGATGCGTGCCGTTAAATCGTTAGAGTGGGATGCTCCGCTTGTTTATGACAATATGAGGTAAGCGATGACCAAAAAGAAGAAGTTCATCTCTATTGACAAGCGTTTGCTGACGGAAGGTCAGAAGCTTAAGTTTAAAGTGTACGAATCCAATGAATCCAAAAGTGCCATGACACTTTTTTTACAGAGCGACAGTGTGCTTGATGGTACAACCAAGGTGCAGTTACGTGAGGTCGAACAGCTCTACGTCGATGAGATGAGCTACAAGGAGTATGAGAAGTATATTACCGAGCATATTCAAACCATTGTCAAAAATCCGGAGTTGTCGCTTGATGATAAAGCTGCCGTTTTGTATGAAAGTGCGACACGTATTATGGAACAGCTTTTTGAAAATCCGGAGTCGCTAGAGGCGCTCAAAGAGTCCAAGGAGGTTGTTGGCGGTTTTATTGAAACAACGTTGAGCGATCCCAGTGCCGTACAGTCGTTAATGAAAATAACGGCGCATGACTACTATACCCATACCCATTCGATTAATGTCAGTATTTATGCGATCTGTTTGGGTACCTATTTAGGGTTACGTGAAGAAACACTTTATGATTTGGGAACATCAGCGATGTTGCATGACATTGGAAAGAGCAGGATCGATTATGAGATTATCAACAAAAACGGAGCCTTGAGCGATGAGGAGTTTGCTCAGATGAAATATCATGCCTCATACGGATATGAGATTGCCCTGAATCTTGGCATTACCGACAGAGATATTCTCTCGGGTATCCGGCATCATCATGAGAAAATGGATGGCCACGGTTATCCTGACGGGATTGAGAAGAAAAACATCTCTCAATTTGCACGTATTATCGGCGCATGTGATGTGTTTGATGCGCTTACAACAAAACGTTCTTACAAAGATCCTTTTAGCTCGTTCGATGCTTTGGCACTGATGAAGAATCGAATGGATACGCACCTCGATATGGAGGTGGTAGATCAATTTATCTTAATGTTGCGTGATCGAAAATCGTCATGACTTCAGAGAGACAAAAGGAAAAAGATGAGTAAAATGACGGTAGCTGAAGCGGCAGCACACTTTAATGTATCGAAAGAGGCGATTCACAACCGGATTCGTCGCGGCAGCATTGACTGTATTATCGAAAACGGTGTCAAGTATGTGGTGACCGGTGAGGAAGCCTCCTCTAAAACGAAAGAGGAGAGTCGCTATTATGACTATATTGAAGCGGAAAATGCACGTCTTAAAAAGCGTATTGACACCCTTGAGCATGAGACAACAACACTCCGAAATCAACGCGAACAGATGCTCATTGAAGAGCGTCAAAAAATAGAGATGATTTATAAAGAGCGGGATGAGCAGCTTAAAAGTGTTCTGCAGGTCGTTGCCACGAAGTTTTTAGCCAATATGAATGTTGAGACCGTCATTGAAGATGCGGTAACGGCTGAAGTGCTTGAAGCAGAACCGATGGATTGGATCTCACTAAAAGACTTTTTAAAATTAAAAAACTATAAAACCAAGAAAAAAGAGAAGATTAAAAAGCGTTTTAAGCAAGCTGCCAAAGATGACAGTCGCATTATTATCAAAAAAAAGAAACTCTATTTGGATCCGCAAAAGTATGACTACAGCGACTTGCTCAAATAATTTAGTGACGTCGGTGTCGTTTTGCAGCGGGGTTTCTTTTGTGTTGCTCCCGCTTTTGCAGATTAAGTTTTCGAAAGCAACTCTGACAGATTGGATAGGGTGAGTTCATGGGTAATGTTTTAGTACACTGACGGCATTTAGGAACGAAATGGCTCTGCTTTAGCGAATTTTCTATAAATCGGTTAATAATACGACGATACCGCAAGGCTTCATGCTGATCGACAAACAGGTCGCTAAAACGATAGTGTAACCATAAATACAGTGAGATCTCTTTGGCCATATCTTCAGCTTCAAGAAGTTCGTCACTGCTCTGTGCGAACTCATGAAGGAGTACCGGTGCTTGATAATGTACCGGTTGGTCTGCCTCTACAGCACGAATGTAACGTTCATAAGCAGCAACAATATATGGGGATTTGAAATTGAGCGGCGCACAAGCAAGATGGTATTTAGATGCCAGATCAAGATCAAAATGATCTACAATGGTAGCGGCTTCTAGCATTCCTTCCAAGTTTGCTGCTCGAAAAGGACCGCTAAATTGCATATTCTTAACAAAAAAATTGAGAATTTCAAACAAAGAGGTCTCTTCTAGAATTGAACCGACAAGACGAATATGTTCCAAAGACGCCATAACGTTAAAAGGAAGGGCAATATGGGTGGCCTGTTTATGAAACTTTTTTTGGAGAATCGTGAGAACATCCGGCTTTAAGGCACCGACATATCCGGCACGGCTGAGACCGTAGCGACCGGCACGACCGGCAATTTGATGTATCTCGCTGACGCTGAGTTCGCGCTCTTTGACACCGTCGAATTTTTGTGCCTTATAAAATAACACGGTATCAATAGGAAGATTCATTCCCATGGCAATGGCATCGGTGGCAACGAGAATGTTGGTTTCACCTTCACGAAAACGGCGAGCCTCTTCGCGCCGTACTTCAGGACTTAGATTACCGTAAATAACGCTGACTTCATGGTGACGCGAGAGTTGCTGCTTGAGTTTTAAGACATCGCGTCGCGAGAAAGTAATAATGGCAGTATGCGGTGTAATGTGAGCAATAGGTGTGGCACTTTTAAGCAAGGTTAACGGATTTTTCCTTGTAAAATGGATGATTTCCAACGGTTCATTCAAATAGACGGCAAGCTGCTCAACAGCGTTAATGGTATTGACCGATCCGGTCATAATGACGGTACTTGCCGGAGCACCGATAATGGCATTGGCCCATGCCCAGCCGCGATCACGATCTCCGATCATCTGTATTTCATCAATGACGCAGACATCGACATCAACCTCAAAATTGAGCATTTCAATGGTTGAACTGATGTGCGTTGCCTCATCATCGATGATCTGCTCCTCGCCGGTGATAAGTGATGCATCAACACCGTATGCCTGTAAGGTTTCATACCCTTCAAGTGCTAAGAGTCGCAACGGTGCAAGGTAGTAACCCGTTTCAGCGTTCTGTAGTGTCTGCATGGCCTGGTGTGTTTTACCGCTGTTTGTCGGACCTACATGTAAAATAAGCTGTCGCTTGAGTGAACGTGCCAGAGGAAAAAGATTTTTGAAATCACGAATACTTCGGGCTAACAGTTCCTGACGTTGGCGTTTGAGCAGATCTTTTTGAATGGATCGATTAAAATCAAAAAGAATAATGCGTTCTAATTTTGCTGAAATGTTCAAAGAGTTATTCAGATACGGAAGCAACAATGTATAAATTTTTTGATGTAGCGTTTCATCGCTCAATTGAAGAATTTCCGCCTGTTTGCGACATTTGTCAACGATGGCATTGAGTTCAAGGAAAAAAGTGTTTGCTGCCTCTTTTGTCGCGATCTCAACCGCATGGTAGCACTCCAGCTCTTTTTCATGCCAGATGGCGTATAAGAGAGCTTGTTTGTCAAGAGAGAGGTCTACGTCAAAGTCAAGAGTGTGATTGGAATACGGCAACATAACAGAGCTGTTTGCACTTAAAACAATTTCGTGTTCATATTGTTTGAGTGCGGTAATGGAAGCAAGTTCTTTGAGTAGTGACAACAGTAACGTATCACTTAGCTCCGGAAGCGTTACAGAAGCCTGAGGAGGTGTCTGTTTTAAGGCGTGGATAATTTGAGAGGCACTTAAGTAAGTATGCTTCGGTGAGAGCGTTGCAAGAAAGGTGTCTAACTCCTGTTGTTTTAACAGGGTTAGCTGCTGTTTTGTCTCTGTGATTGTGGCAATGAGACGATCGGCAGGCTCTTCTTTTAAATAGGTAAAGGCGAAGGGTTGGGTCGTCAGTACAACAATTTTTTCAAATGCCGTATCGAAAATATTGTAGTGCAACAGCGCATGAAACTCCAGGGCATCTTCAAGGTTAAAACTACCCGAAACACGCTTTTCAATCAGCGAGCGTTTTTTTTCATAGCGGATATGCTCAAGTTTGGCTTCCATTTTGTAGCGGTTTATTTTTTTGCTGCGAACATCAATAAACGCATTAAAAAGAAGTGCTTCTTCTTCGGCGGTGGTATCCATCTCTTCTAAAATGGAAGCGATTTTTTCACTTCGCAACGTCGGTTGTTCTTTGATTTTTGTTGCCGTATAGATGGTACCGTCTGCTCTAAAAAAGTCAACAATATTTGAACGTATGTAGGTATCGGCTTCAGACCAGATGCGCCGAATACGTCGTATGAGGTAATCGCGTTCATAACGATCGGGAGGCAGAGCGATAAAGTGAAAGAGTTCACTTAAGGTTGAGGTAGGGACGCGCTCTATACCTTCATCAAAACCGTCACCGTCAAAATAGTGTCGAATTTTCTGGTTGAGCTTGAGCTGTTTTTTCTTTTTGCTACCCATAAAATGCTCTCAAAATAGTTTTACGGTGATATTATAATAGAGTTCTTGAAAAACTCCTAACTTCGACTTTGGTGTTATCGTTTTTTAGTGTTTTTAATGATATAATTCCCCTGAATTACAGTGAATTACAAAGGAAACCTATGAAAAAAATTCTACTCATCTCATTGGCAACAGCATCGTTGCTTTGTGCCGCAGAAGGTGACAGACCGTTGAAAACCCATACGGAGTTTTCTCTTGTCGATGCCAATGGTAATACCGACAATACATCGTTGGCATTTGAACTTAAAGCCGATAAAAACTATGGCAAACATGAGTTTCGTGCTGATGCCAATGCCTATTATACCAAAGAGAGTGATACCGCTACTAAAAACAAGTGGATGCTTGAGCTTAACTACGACTATATGATAACAGACCGTTTTTCTTTTAACTATCTTATTGGGTACAAGCGCGATAAATTCTCAGGTTTTGATTATCAGTTCTATACCGGACCTGGGGTTGGGTACAAGGTGATTGAGACACCGGTGCATAAGCTCAATGTACAGGCCAATTTACTTTACTCGATTGACCAGTATGAAGGAAACGGTGATAAAAACGACTATTTGGGCTACGGTGCCGGTTTGAATTATGAGTGGCAGGTAGCCGAGAATCTAAAGTTTAAACAAGATCTAAAATACCGCGGCAGTTTTGATGATTCTGAAAACTATTTTATAAACTCCAAGAGTGCTATTGAAAGCAAATTAGGCGGTCTTTTTTCTATGGGGATTAGTTATGCCGTAGATTATGCCAACTTGCCGGCAGCAGGTAAAACATCAACCGATAAAACATTACTTGCATCGCTCATTATTGACTACTAGTCTCTTTGTTTGCACTGCTACGTAGTAGTGCAAAAGAGCATAAGGCAACACCTGCAGCGACTGCGAAGAGTTCAGAAGGCCATAATTCGTAGATATATCCCGCACCGATGGCCCCGATAAACCCACCCAAACCGTATGAGATGCCAAAAAAGAACTGCTGCGCCAGTTTTTTTTGTGTATAGAGCGTAAAAAGATAGCTGATTGCTGCGGAGTGAAAAAGTGCAAAGCTGAGCGCATGAATACTCTGTGACACAAACAGCAGGGCAAGGTTAGTGGGGTAAAGAAACAGAAGCAGCCAGCGTATTGTCGTAAATAGTGTTGTAAACTGTAAGATACCCAAAAGATTTTTTCTAAGGAGCGGTCCTTGAAAGTAGAGCATAATAATTTCCACAATAACACCGAAGCTCCAGAGGTAAACCGTCATATCCAAAGAGATACCCTGTGCGGTTTCATAAATGGTAAAAAAGTTGTAAAAGGCACCGAAACTTATCTGCATGAGCAGCAGACCGCTCCAAAGTCGCCAGCGTCTTAAGATATTGAAAGAGCTCCCCGAAGGCGTGTCGTTATTGTTAACGGTCGCCGTTTGATGTGCGGCAATGATATAGCCAAACAGGGCAGTTGCCATAACCATAGCAATGAGGTAGAGAATGGCTGTTTGCGGGGTATTTAAAAATTCAACCAGTACCAATGAGACCATAATAAAGCCGACCGATCCGTACAGCCGTACTTTACCGTAACGCTCTTTGCCGACCTGTT
Source organism: Helicobacteraceae bacterium (assembly GCA_026988515.1). Lineage (GTDB taxonomy): Bacteria > Campylobacterota > Campylobacteria > Campylobacterales > Sulfurimonadaceae > QNZR01. The sequence continues at coordinate 11,101 of JALSLA010000010.1, forward strand.
CTAGCGCGATGACTTCAATAAACGGTAAAATCAGACTCAGACCGATGCCCAGTCCGATATTGGCACACAAGAGCGCATAAAACGATTCGAGTGCCGGATAAAAGGCAAGGGCACTCAACGCCAGGAGTACCAGTGCGGTATTAAAAACATTACGATTAAGCTGCACTCCTTTAATAAAGGCAAAGGGAACCATAAATCGTACAAGAGGTGCTGCAGCAAAGATGATGCCGATCTCAGAAGGTGTATAGCCGATACCGGAGAGCACTTTAGGCAGAAAAATAATATGAACAGCTATGATGGCAAAATAGAAGAAGTAAAAAAGAGCTAACAGTACAGGCATTATTGGGTATTAATGACGGCGGTACGGCTGATAAGGTCGTGCAATGCACGTTTATCGCGGCGAAACAGTCCGATAAAAAACCCTACAAGAGTGATTAGCGAGAGGAAATAGCCCAAAAATCGGACAATCAGTTGAAAATAGGAGGCTGTCTTGAGGGTTGTAGCATCAACGACTTTGGAGCGAGCGAGTTGTTTGCCCGGTGTTTTTCCGCTACGGTGCCACAAAAAGACATAGATTCCCATCATTAACACGACATGCAGCAGGGAGACCAGAGGATCGGGTGCATTGGTGACAGACGCTTCGCTGTGGGTAATGACATCGAGAGCTGTGGCTTTTTTCATCGCGTCACGTCCAAAAACAAGCATCATAAACAGGCTAATGGGTATGCCTATCATAAAAATATCGGTTACAAAGCCTAATGCACGTGTCCAAAAACCGGCAAAAAGCCTCTGTGGGGTTGATGCATCGGAAGTTTTGCTCGCAGGAGTTTTATGTTTTACGTTACGCCATCTCATGGTGGCATTATACACTTTTTCAGGGCGTATTGTAAGTCAATGCTGTTAGTTATGTTGGAAACCATTATTTACAAATAGTTAACTAAACAGACGTATACTTTTACCATCTCAACAATGAACGTTGAAGAGATTCTTTTTAATCAACTCCTAGTATTCAAAAGATAGTTTTAGGCTGTAGTGTTTGAGCCTAAAACTATTGACTCCCTTAACTGATAACGGCTATTTTGTTTTTCGTGCGTGACGTTTTCGTTCGGTTGCATCGAGGTAGCGTTTACGAATGCGAATGTTTTTGGGCGTCACTTCAAGCAGTTCATCTTCTTCAATCCATTCAAGCGCTTTTTCCAGATTCATATCACGCGGCGGCACAAGTTTAATGGCATCGTCAGCACCGCTGGAGCGAACATTACTCTGTTGCTTCCCTTTAATAGGATTGACTTCAAGGTCATTGGAACGGCTATGTTCACCAATGATCATGCCGGAGTATACTTTGGTTTGCGGTTCAATAAACATGACACCGCGATCTTGAAGGTTGAAGATAGAGTATGCCAGGGCAACTCCGGACTCCATGGAGATAAGCGCACCGTATTGGCGGCTCTCAACACTTCCGGAGTAGGGTCGAAATTCCAAAAAGGAGTGATTCATCACCCCTTCGCCGCGGGTATCGGTCAGAAACTGTCCTCGAAAACCGATAAGTCCACGCGCGGGTATTTCAAACTCAATACGAGTAAACCCTTCCCCCATCGGCAGCATGGACTTCATTTCTGCTTTACGTTTGCCCAGACGTTCAATAACCGTACCGCTGTAGTCATCAGGGGTGTCAATGACCAGATGCTCGAAAGGTTCGCATTTAATACCTTCAATCTCTTTGACAATGACCTCGGGACGACTGATACCAAATTCAAAGTCTTCCCGACGCATATTTTCTGCTAAAACGGTAATTTGTAACTCGCCGCGACCGGAAATTTTGAATTTTCCTTCGCCGACAATTTCAAGTCTCATGGCGACATTGGTCTGCATCTCTTGCTCAAGGCGGTCTTTCAGTTTATTGGAGGTGACATGTTTGCCTTCGGTTCCCGCCAAAGGAGAGTCGTTGACCGAAAAAACGACGGTAAGCGTCGGCTCTTCAATATGCATCGGATCAAGCGGCATCGGATTGTTCGGATCGACTACGGAGTCACCTACGTCAACTGTCTCCATTCCTGCAATGGCAATAATATCACCGGCTTCCGCTTCGTTGATCTCCATACGATTGAGTCCGTGAAAACCGATGAGTTTGCTGACTTTTCCTTTAACAAGTTCTCCGTCGGCTTTAGCGAGTGTAATGGCATCACCCTTTTTAATGGTACCGTTAAAAATTCGAGAGATACCTATTTTTCCGACATAGTTATCATAATCAAGCGTAAAAACCTGTGCTTGAAGGGAGTTGTCTTTATTGCCGTCAGGAACGGGAATGCGCTCGAGTATGGTTTCAAAAAGGCATTCAAAATTGCCATCTTCGTCCGCCATGTCGCGTTTGGCAATACCATCACGCGCAGCAGCATAGATGACGGGAAAATCCTGTTGCTCATCGCTGGCATCCATAGCCGCAAAGAGGTCAAAAACCTCATCGACAACACGTTCAGGGTCCGCAGAGGGTTTGTCAATTTTGTTGATCACAACAATAGGCATTTTTCCCAGAGCCAACATTTTCTTGACGACAAATTTTGTTTGCGGCATCACCCCTTCATAGGCATCAACCAACAAAAGGACACCATCTACCATTTTAAGGACACGTTCGACTTCGCCACCAAAGTCGGCGTGACCCGGAGTGTCAATAATATTGATTTTGTAATCTTTATAGCGAATTGCCGTATTTTTTGACAAAATGGTAATGCCGCGCTCTTTTTCCAAGTCATTACTGTCCATGGCACGTTCATCGATATGTTCGTGAGAACCGAATGTTCCAGACTGTTGTAATAAACCGTCAACTAAGGTTGTTTTACCGTGGTCAACGTGAGCGATAACGGCGATATTTCTAATATTTTGCAAGGGGATTCCTCTGTCTCTTAAGATATAAGAGCAATAATTTTTGGAATGTTATCGAAAATAAAGTTATAGAAAGGTTATAGAAGTCGAAAAAAGCATGCTCAGTGTCTCAAAAATACATGTAAATGAAATCAGGAGATTTTGCACACTTTCTTAGGTTTAAAAAGATTTTTTATTATTATGGAATGCTAATTGCTTTTGTTCAGTTATGTCAACTAAAGAAAGGAGTCGTCGTGGTGGTACAAAAGAGTAAAACGGCGTCCAACGGTTTTTCATTAATGCAGCTGCTAGGCGGGCAATCAAACGGAAAACAGGGTGAAAATTTTGCACTGATGCTTCAGCAGTTGGGTATTGTTAGCGAAACGGCAGGGCGCATTAAAAACGGGTCCGATTTTATAAATGTATCGTTATTGCAAGCAGAAGAGAGTGCTGTAATGCCGCCCTTGCAGGAACAACAAGAAGGATTAAAAGAAGTCGATAACACGCTTTTGAAACTCTTAGAAGCATTTCCTTTTGATACATTGGACGCCGACGCAGAGCGTAATATGATAAACCCTCAGTTGCTTCAAGGCCATACCGGTGATGATGTGAAGCAACTGATTGTCGAAGCCAAGGCACACTTGAAGTTGCAAATTGGAGATTTGGCAAAACGTCAGGGGATAGCGCTGGACATTGAAACGTTGCCAAAAAATTTGCAGAGCCTCGCGATTATAGCTGAGAAAATCGGCATTGATGTTACAAAGATAACGCTCGATATGTTTCAGAACAAATTGCCGAACATCCCTGCCGGCGACAAGGGAGTTACGGTGTTGCAACCTCAGCAAAAAAGTGTTGAGTATTCGACACAGGCATTGGTGCATTTTAAAAGGGATTATAAAGAAGCGCACACACTGACGAATGCGACGCGGGATCCGATAGCAAAGCAGGAGCCATTAAAGACGCTGTTGCATATACCTTCACAGAGCCTTAAAACACTTTCTGACAATGCGGTGACGAAAACGGTTGGACCAGAAACGATGCAGTTTACCCCGGCCAACAGTGCCCCTTCGGCAACCAAACCTCTTACGGTGCCATTACAACCAGCCGCTCTATCGAATATGGCCGGAGTAGCACCTGATGAGACTTTAGAGAGCGTACGGCCTGCTATGGAGCGAATGCCGACTCTAGAGAGCAGCATCACGGTACCGAAGACGCCTGTTTTGTTTGGAAGTGAGGCATCACGTATGGCACAAACAGATGACGTGACGAATGAATCAAAAATCGCTTCGGTTACATCTATTGAAAGCAAACCCGTGGCGCTGGAGCTTAAAGTGAAAGAGGCCAAACAGATGGTATCTCATATGGCAACCAATCTTAAAGAGGCGGTTGAGAACTATAAGCCGCCGTTTACACGCCTTACCATGCAACTGAACCCTGCCAAACTGGGTGAAGTGGATGTGACCATGATTCAGCGCGGCAACAATGTGCATATCAATATCAGTTCGAATAACAGTGCCATTGCCGTATTGGCACAACACTCGGTAGAGCTTAGAAACCAGTTGGCTAACAATGGCCTGAGTCATGCTACGATGCAGTTTAACACCGGCGGCGGTGAACAGCAGCGACAGAGCCAGCATCAGCAAAATATGATGGAAGCATATGAAAAATATGCTGCCTTGGAGGGTGAGGAAAGCCATGAGGCATTGAGCTCACTTGAAATCATCATACCACAATATGTATAGAAGGAATGTATAATGGAAGTCACCAACAACACTACCGCTACGAGCTTATCCAATGCACCCGCAGGAACGAATCCTAAGAGCGTTTTGGGAAAAGACGATTTTTTAAAACTGCTTTTGGTGCAACTGAAGTACCAAGACCCTACCGAACCGATGGACAGTGATAAGATTTTGTCACAAACATCGCAGTTGGCGGCACTTGAAGCTTCGACAAATACCAACAAAGCTTTAGAAGATTTAACGGCATCACTGGGAAACAGCTTGCAGTTCAGCACGATCTCGGCAATTGGAAAAATTGCCGATACCGGGAGCAATGCCATTGTTGTCGAAGAGGGTAAAACGACAGAGTATCAGCTCTATTTTGCTTCAGATGTCAGTAGCGGTACAATCTCTATTATGGATGTTAACGGAAATACCATTGACACTATGGCATTGAACGGTTCAGACAAAGGGGTGCACAACTTTACGTGGGACGCTAAAGTGAATGGAGAGCCTGTAGAAGAGGGGCTCTACTATGTGACGGCAAGTTATAGTGATGCTTCCGGAAAGAGTTATGAAACACGGGTTGGAACGTATCCGATTGAATCCGTTCGATTTGAAGACGGAGAAGCTCTGGTGAAATTGGGATCGAGCTACATTCCTATGGATTCCATTAAAGAAATTTATGAGGGTTAACTGATGAATCAGGCATTTTACACAGGACTTAGCGGCATGAAAACATACCAGTACAGTCTGGATGTGACGTCTAACAATTTGGCCAATATCAATACCGTAGGGTTTCGGGCAGACAGCACAGAATTTTCAACATTGTTTGAAGGAGTGCTCCATACTGCTCAGGCATCGTCGAGTAACTCTGTAGGTGTCGGATCACAAGTGCAGGCAACGGCCATGACCCAGACTTACGGCAGTTTTATGCAAACCGACAGTGCTACGGATTTAGCCATTGCCGGAGACGGATGGTTTGGTGTGACTTCAGGTGCCGGCGATATGTATACGCGTGCCGGTGCATTTACATTTGATTCGGATCGTAATCTGGTGAGTTATGACGGTATGTATCTGTTAGGTACCATGGGCAGTAATATTAACGGAAATATTATGACGGAAATTACAGATACCACGCCGATGGGTGCCCCGTCATCACAAAGTAAAATGACGCTACCGGAAAATTTACATGTCAATGCGGAGCCGACATCATATATTAATTTTTCAGGGAATCTGACCTCAAGCGAGACTGTTATTCACCAAAGCAGTACGGTCATTTCACCCAACGGAGAAGAGAATTTTCTACTGTTGGAATATACTAAAAGTGCGCAACAGCCTCAAGAGGGCATTGTATGGGACATTGTCGCGACCTTAAAATCTAAAGACGGCGAAACAGTTTACGATACGCAAAAAGGATCGGCACGCTTCGATTCGCGCGGTGCTATAGAGCGTTTTACGCTACCGACATTTAACAATGACGGCGTACCGCTAAATATTAATCTGGGCGTGGCGTTTTCCGGAGTGACCTCCATTGACAATGTTGAAGTGAGTTATGCCAGTGAGCACGACGGTCGTGCCGCCGGTGATCTGGTGGGGTACAGCATTAATACTAACGGGGAGGTGATCGCATCGTTTGACAACGGTGTGTCCAGTTCCGTGGGGCGGGTTGCTATTTTTCATTTTGGAAACGATCAAGGGTTAGAGCGTGTTAGCGGTACGCACTTTCAAGCCAGTGCAAACAGCGGTGATCCGATATTTTATACGGATGAAGCCGGAGAGTATGTCGTAGGAGCAGATCTTAAAAGCTTTACCTTGGAAAATTCCAACCTGCAATACGAAAACGGTTTGACGGAGCTGATTATATTGCAGCGTGCTTTAGATGCCAATGCCAAAAGTATTACCACCGGTGACGAATTGATTCAAAAAGCTTTGGATATGGATGCCTAAAACTGGAATACATCTTGCTTTATATCTATAATTATTACAAAAGGATTTAAAATGTTAAAATCACTTTATTCTGGTGTTTCAGGTTTACAGTCACATCAGATCGCTATGGACGTCGAATCAAACAATATTGCTAATGTCAATACCGTCGGTTATAAATATTCTCGAGCCAACTTTTCAGATCTTTTAGCACAGACCAATCAGATTGCCACGGCTCCTCAGGGCGCTTTAGGCGGAAAAAATGCCATGCAGGTCGGTCTGGGTACAACAGCCAACTCCGTTACGCGGATTCATTCGCAAGGATCTATTCAAAATACCGATAAAAATACGGATGTTGCCATTCAGGGTGACGGTTTTTTTGTTGTCAGTTCTGATGGCGGCAATACCTACAAATATACACGTTCGGGAGATTTTAAATTTGATGCTTCCGGTAACTTTGTTGATAATAACGGCTTTATCGTGCAAGGATGGATGCGGGATAAAGAGACGGGAAAAGTAGACGCTACCGCGCCTATCGGTGACATTCAAATACCTGCCGGTTTGACAACGCCGGCAAATGCCTCGACGCAGATTGATCTGAAAGCCAATCTGAATTCGGGAAGTACGGTAGTACAGTTTGCTCCGACATTTGCTCTGGACAATACCGGCGCTACCACCGATATTGATGCTTACAGTGAAGATATGGCGTATCTGTTTAATGCCAGTGGCGAAGCATTTAATCTGGTTACCGGACAGGGGTTTGAAATGAGCGTTGACGACGGTGCCACGTGGCAAGCGTTTACGTATGACCCTGTCGGCGGTGACGGCGCTGCGGGTGATGGAAATTTTCAAACAGTAAACGGACTGCGTGAAGAACTTTCAAGTTTTTTAGGTGTTGATGTTACCGTCACTTCCGAAGGGAAGTTTCAAATTCAAAACACAAGCGGCGCGGCAATTAACATCAGCGTTCAAGATATTGCCGCCAATCCCAACAACAAATTTTCTTCAAACTTTTCCACACTCATAGGAAGTATTCAGCCGGCTGCTGCAAAAACATCACAGGCTGTTAATGCGGCAACACACTCCAGCAGTATCGATGTGTTTGATTCGCTGGGGAGTAAACATACGGTCAAATTCGATTTTAGAAAGCAGTCGGGTGCGGCGGGAACAACATGGACATGGAGTGCTGAGGTACCAAAACCCGGTGATTTAAACAGTAATTTATCACCAAACGAAAATAAAATCTGGGGCGGAAGCATTCAGTTTGATGAAAACGGTGCCCTTTCGGGATTTACCCCGCCCAATTTGGACTTTACTGCCAACAACGGTTCATCAGCCAATCAGAATATAAACCTGAACTTTGGAACCATCGGCGGATTTGACGGCATTACAAGTTTCGACTCCAAGTCGGCAACAAGCGGTATTTCGCAAGACGGATACCCCGGCGGTGATCTTTTGGGGATTCGAATCGATCAAAGCGGTACGCTAATTGGCTCTTTTTCAAACGGGCGTTCTTTTGGACTGGCACAGATTTCCATGGCAAAATTTTCCAATAACGAGGGGTTGGTCGGAGACGGCGGCAATGTCTATTTGCAATCGGCCAACTCAGGAGATCCTATTATAGGTACGGCAGCTACGGCAGGGCGCGGGTTTATGCAGTCGTCCGCTTTGGAAGCATCGAATGTGGATCTTTCCAAATCATTGACCAATCTCATTATTATTCAACGTGGGTATCAAGCCAACGGAAAAACCATTACCACCTCCGATACGCTGCTCGAAACGCTCATTGGACTGAAGCGTTAGATTTACATGTAAATTTGTAGCGCGTTGAGTGCGCTACAGCACTCTTCCATAGAGTTCATTATGCAGTTTCATGGCATAACGATCACTCATACTGGCAATATAATCGGCTATGACACGATGCTGATGACGTGACGCCAGCTGGCGGTAAAAATATTGCGGTAGAAGTTTAGGTTCATCATTCAACGCAGCGTACAGTCCAATAATTGCCTGCTTTCCCGAGAACATTTTACGAACAATATTTTTATGCTGGTAAAGCTCTTGGTGCAATATCTTTTTGAGCTGTTTAATGTCACGTTCAAGATCTCTCTCAAAGCCGACGGGAAGAGGTTCCGATGAGGGAATCACGGCACTGAGAACAGCAGTTGAATCAATGTTTTTTTTGGAATAGGCTAAAAGAGAGTAGACCAGATGGTTAATAAAGTGAGAGCTAAAACGGTAGCGAAACATCTCATCACCCTCTTTGATATGAATTCCTTCCGCTTCGACTTTATGTAAAATTTCTTGAATCAGATCGCTTTGTTTGAGTGTCTCAAAGCTGATGAGTCCGGCATGAATGCCGTCATCAATATCGTGACTCATGTAGGCAATTTCATCAGCACGATCTACAATCATTGCCTCAATGGAGGGGTGTGTTGAAAGATTAAACTGCGTATCGATATTGGCGTGCAAAAACTTTTTTGCATAGGGGTAGGAGTGCTTTAAGATTCCTTCTAAGGTCGCAAACGTCAAATTGAGACCATTGAACTGTTTGTACTTTTTCTCTAAAAACGTGACGACCCGAAAAGATTGATAGTTATGCTCAAAACCGTTTGGAAAGCCATTGTCTTTCAGACAGCGATCAAGGGTATCACCGCCGATATGCCCAAAAGGGGTGTGCCCTAAATCATGCGCCAAGGCAATAGCTTCGGCAAGAGATTCTTGAAGATGCAGACTTTTAGCAATCGAACGGGCAATTTGACTGACCTCAAGGGAGTGCGTCAGTCGGGTTCTAAAGAAGTCGCCTTCATGATTTAAAAAGACCTGTGTTTTGTATTCGAGCTTACGAAAGCTTCCGGAGTGGATAATGCGGTCACGATCACGATCAAAAGGCGAGCGGAAATCACAAGAAGAGGCATGAAAACGAGCATCAGCTCTCATACGACTCTTTTTCAAGGTTGATCTCATGAATGGTAATGAGCAGGTCAAGTAGCTTCTTTTGTGTAAAGGGTTTATGTAAAAAGTGGGCGTGCTTGAATTTCTCCATGATCTGATAGTGAATATCGCGCATATCATGGACTACAAATACAATTTGTAATCCCTGTTTTTCGGCAATGTCAGAGAGCTCTTCTATTGAAGTTTCACCCAACACGTTTGAATTTAAGATAAGAAAGTCAACATGATGGAACTCATCATGAATAATTTTAGCGGCATGTTCCCATGAAAATGAAGGCTTGACTTTGAGGTGAAAATATTCTAACTGCTGACGTAATACCCGTGCAGCAAGGACATTGTTATCTACAATAAGAGCAGAGTATTTCATAATCTCTTTATACGGAAGACGGTATTTACGCTGTTCTATTTTTTCGGGAAGATCAAGGACAAGATTAAAGACAAAACTGCTGCCGTGACCGTAGCTGCTTTTGAGTTTAATGTCGCCGCCCATTGTGTTGATGAGCTGTTTGCTCATAATCAGACCGATCTTAATGTTGGAGTCGATATTGTAGACATGCTCATCGGCGAAGTCATTGAAAACGCTGTCAATCTCTTCTTGACGAAATCCTATACCGGTATCTCTAAAGGTAAATTCCAGATCAATAGACTTTTGGGTAACGGAGCGCGGTTTCAGCGAGATGATGATTTCACCCCTTTGGGTGTTGTTGAGAGACTGATTTAAAATATTGGTAAGAATCTGATTGATACGCAGGGGATCACCCATATACTTAATAGGCATTTTGGTGTCAATATCAAAAGTAATCTCAACTCCTTTTTCCAGAGCCATTTGATTGGCGGATGATGCAACCGTCTCTAAAATAGTATTGATGTTAAATTCAACATGTTCTAAGTCAAGAGCGTTGGAACGGAGATTGGTAATATCAATAATATTATTGATGACTTCATCAAGTTTCGAAGAGGATGCCGTGATATTATCGAGCAACTCATGCTCTTTACGGTTGGTACTAATGTCACTCAACGTGTGTGCGGCACTTAAAATGGTATCGATGGGTTTTTTGAGACTCAGGGTCAAATTCTCCAGAAAGGCATCTTTGGACGTCAGTGTCTCTTCAAGATGGTTTTTTTCATCACAACAGCCATTATACAACGTATCTGAAGCGTGCAGTTTTTCTTTGAGAAGTTGATTGTCCCGATACAGTTTTATAAGCGCTAACAGCAGCACTATGGCAGCAAGAAGCGTTACAATAAAGAGGGTGTTTGTACTGTTTGAAGGTTCTTGTGCTGTTGTGGTTTCTGCTTGCACCTCCTGTACAATAACGCTCGGTATCTCTGTTGCATCGGAGGCAACGGCAGCAGTCGGGTTGCTCTTGGTTGAGGAAGCCGGTATTGTATCTTGCGGCTCGATTGGTGCGACGGGTGCGCTGTTTTGTGATGCCGTTTCCTGCAGCGGTTTTTTCGGTACGACAGCATGTTCAGACACAGTGGCAGGTTTATTTTGGGCTTGGGGTACTTCTACAGTGGCTAAAACAGGTTTTGGTGATGGAGTCCGGACCGGTTTTTGAACGGGAACGGGCGTAATAATATCTTTGGTTTCTATCTGTTCTGATGGCTGAGGCTCCAGAGGCGGTGTATATTTATTGATAAAAGCGTCGGCATAGGTCGGGGGTAAAAACTCTTTGACCTCTTTAGCGGCCTGATAGCTCTCAAAAGGTTCCAAAGCGATAATAAACGAGCGACCCGAAGGACGGGCAACAATATTAAAACCGTATTGATCTTGAATAACATAAAATTCTGCGTCAAGTTGTGATTCGAACTTTTCTAATGCCTTGTCGGCATCGTTTTGGCTTGGAAACGAGCCGATAATAATTTTGCGTTCGGATGAAGCATAGAGTGCAATAAAAGTTAAAAAAAGGAAAAAAAATGTTTTCATAAAGCTATCCGCATAGTAGTTTTGGAATGCATTCTACCATTTTAATTATTATATTTAACATAATAAAATAATCAACAGTGCTAATTTCAAAAAAAGTTTCATCGTAAGGTGTGAATTGGTGGAGCATAGCAAACAAAGCGGGTCTTGGTATAGCTACTGTAAAACGATTTTTTGCAGGTGGGAACAGTTCAATTTCGACATGTAGAAAAGATAGCTTCTATTCTACAGTGTGATATTCATATTAGCACGAAACAATCTGGGGAAAGCCTTCTTGAGTCTCAGATCGAAATATTTTATGCTATAATTAAGCAGAAAAGTATGAGGGTATTATTATGACTGCTCGAATGGATGGAAGCTTTGTTGATTATGTTGATTTCATCGATGTAGTCCAGGAAGCATTAGAAACAGCCCCTAGAAAACTATTTGAAAAAATGATGCGTCTTATCCTTAACAAGTTTCATGATCAAGAGATAGAGTTACAACGATTAGCCTTAGAAATGGATGAGATGCATAGTCTCCCTGTGGATGATCTAGATGAATTTTATGATACCACGCTTGATGCTATTGATAACATCCATCTCTTTAAAAAGAAACTGGAGCAGATCCAAAACAAAGATACTCTGTTTGAAGATCTTTATGCACAAGCAGATAAGCTTCACTCCTCTTTAGTAACTTATATGGATAGAATGGGTCAGCTAGAAGTTCGTATACTCCAAGAAAATCAAAAGTCAGCATAATCCTATGGAGATTATCAAAACTTCTCAATACCTTCGTACTAAAAAACAACTGATTAAGAAACACACTCTTTCGAAAGCCGAAATTGAGAATGCTTTAGACCTCTTTGAGAAAGATCCTTATCATACATCTTTACACTACAAAAAAATGACTTGCAAAAAAGATAAAGATAGATATTCAATCCGTATCCCCAGTACACAATATCGAATTTTGATGAATGTTTCTACCAATACTGTATACCTGGTATGTGTATGCAGTCATGATGAATATGATAGAAGAAATAAAGACTGCTAATAAAGCACCTTTTTAAAGCAGAAGAAAATAAAGTTTACTCTTCTTTAT
>JALSLA010000011.1 GCA_026988515.1 Helicobacteraceae bacterium
GGGTTCGCTGTTGCAAAAACGTGCCAAAACAGCGGCGGCAAAAGAGGCATACAAACAGAGTATAGAAGCCGACAAAGAGTCGGCTTGGGGACGTTTGGCACAAGATGCACTCAATTTAATGTCGTAAGAGCGTGCTACGCAGTTCTTGAAACACCCTTTACATGTATTTTTCAGCCGCAGCAGCAATATCTTTTAAGGGCAGGAGCGTTTGGTGTTTAAATTGACTGCGATTAAACGTCTGTTGTCGTTTGGCAAGTTGTGCGGTGTGGGTGATGATATTCTCTATCATGGTCTCTTTGGAACAGTGCCCGTCAAAAAAGGCGAGCACTTCGCTAATGCCGATAGCTTTCATAGCGTGAGGTTCACGTGTGTATTGCTGCTCCAGTCGTGCTACTTCGTCAATTAAGCCCTGGGCGATCATCTGATGTGTCCGTTTGACAATGCGTTCTCGTAACACCTCTCGAGAGACCTCAATTTCAAATAGTGGAAGATCGGCAATAACAGGTTTGGCGGGATGCTCTTTAAACCATTGTGAGGGTGCCATATTCGAGGCTTTGTAAATTAAAAGCATCTTTTCAATACGGTAACGGTCCACAGGGCTGATACGTTGGATGTACTCTGCATCAACAGCGAGGAGTTCCTCATAAGCGCGGGGTAAATCTTGTAGCAATGTTTTGACATGTAATTTGAGAGCATCACTCATTTCAGGCAGTGGAGAAATACCGCTGAGTAGGCTTTTGAGGTAGAAACTTGTGCCTCCGACAATAATAAGATTTTTAGCATGCTGTGTGGCTTCACGGCATGCATGTCGGTAGTAGTCAATAATGTTTGTTACATCAAAATGTTCATGGGGGAAGAGCTCATTAATGCCAAAATGTTTTACATGTAAAAGAGTTTCAGGGGCAGGTTTCGCCGAGGCAATATCGATCTCTTTGTAGATGCTTAACGAGTCAATAGAGAGAATGAAGGCATTGTGGTTACGAGCCAACTCGAGGGCAACATCACTTTTTCCCGATGCTGTAGGCCCAATTATTGCAATCTGTTTCATGGAAGAAGTATATCGTAAAATAACATGGTAAAATACTACGATATATTCGAGCCCAGAGATAAAGGAAAACGTTGCAAGCAGTTGTTCAAAAACTCAAAGATTTTAATGAGTTGGTGATGTTTCAGCATACCGTCTTCTCACTACCTTTTATTTTTATTGCCATGATTGTAGCGGCACAGGGATGGTTTGGTTGGGAGTTACTGTTTTTAGGACTTTTTGCTGCCGTAAGTGCACGAAATTTTGCTATGGGCTTGAATCGTTATGCCGATAGAGTGTATGATGCACAAAATCCGCGTACGGCAGCACGCCCAAGTGTTGACGGTCGAATTTCGGCACAGAACATTCTCCTTTTTACGCTTGCCAACGCACTGGTATTCGTTGTTGTCGCCTATTTCATTAATGCATTGGCATTTTACCTTTCCGTACCTATTTTGCTCATATTGGCAAGCTACTCCTACGTCAAACGTTTTAGCGAACTGGCACATCTGGTGCTGGGTCTCTCTTTGGGGCTGGCGCCTATTGCCGGTGTGGTGGCAGTGCAGGCGGCTATTCCGATGTGGTCGCTCTTTTTGAGTCTGGGAGTACTGTTTTGGGTGGCAGGGTTTGATCTGCTCTATTCACTGCAAGATATGGAATTTGACAAAAAAGAGGGGCTCTTTTCCATTCCGTCGCGCTACGGAGCCGAAGCAACACTGTTTATTGCGGCTCTGTTTCACGGTATGACGTTTCTGTTTTGGCTGTTTTTTGCCGCAGAAGCGTCTTTGGGATTTTTTTCCTGGTTGGCGGTGGTACTGAGCGGCGTTATGTTGTGGTATGAACATCAGCTCGTACGTAAAGATTTTACCAAGATTGATCGTGCTTTTTTTACCGTTAACGGTTATTTGGGCGTGATGTTTTTATTGTTTGTGATTCTTGACAGGAGTATGTCATGAGTGTTCGGTTGGTCAAAGCACCCATTAGCATTGCATTTGACAGGCAAGAGCGTGAAAGTGAGTTGTTTTTGCGGGAATACCATCAGCTTAGTGAAAGTGATGACGACCCTATTGCACAGTGGCTCAAGCGTGCCAAAGGGCGAGGTGAAACGGCAGACAGCGATCCGGTACTTCTGAATCTCATGGTTGAGTTACATCGTAAAGTCGATGCTTTGGAACAGCTCATTAAAAACGAGACACCGCAACGGGTTGCCTTGCGTCAAAGTGCCATGATTGAGGCCATTGGTTACGGTTATTTTAAACTGAAAGAGCCGCTTCTAAGCGTGGATCAGCACTACTACGGGCGTGTTGAGATGCCGGTTCATCCAAAACACGATATTGCTATTTTTTTTGTAGCGGAGGAGAGCGACCTTGCAAAAATTACGAAGATTCATGAGCGTGACGAGAAAGAGTGGGCGGCTTATTTAACGGCACGTGAGCGCGTGCTAATTCGAGAAATGCGAGAGAAAAACCGATGATTGGCGTGGAATATCTGCTTATTGGTATTGCCGTGATACTTCTTTTTTTGATCTACTATATTTACCATAAAGATGTACAAAACGCCAAACAGATTCGCCGCATTGCCATGGCGGTTGAGACTCTCCATAAAGAACTCTATCTTCTGGACAAAAAATTGAGTCGCCATATTTACGATACACCTTTAGTTGAAGAGAATGCTTACGGCGACGAGACGGTTCACGAACTCGAAACACGTATTGAGAAGCTCTCACAACCTCTTATGGCTTCGGTGAATGAAATGCGCAGTGCGTTGCAACAGCATCGCGAAGAGACAGAACATAAAATACAGACCCTCGAAGAGGGCATGCGAAAACTGTCACTGCCGACGTCAGTGAGCGGTATGGATGATGCGCGCATCATCGCGTTGTATCAGCAAGGGGTTGATATTTCCGGTATCTCTAAAGAGTTGCGCCTCTCTAAGCCCGAAGTGGAATTTGTGCTAAAGCTCAATAAAATTCGATAGACAAGACCGTTTTAAACGTTTCATAAGAAAAATTAGGTATACTTTCAGCCTCTCAAATTTAGAGATGGTGTGCGCTCGTAGCTCAGCTGGATAGAGCACTGGTTTGCGGTACCAGCGGTCGGGCGTTCGAATCGCTCCGGGCGCACCATATCCCCTTGAATTATAGACTCTCAAAGACTTTTTACATTGCAGCGTTATTTGTTTGACAGAAAATATTTTAAAGCGTATTGCAAGCCTATCTGCGAACGTGTGGTACGTTTATGAGGTTCAACTGCTTCTTTAATACCGCCGCTACGGTACATGACGCAGGCGTTGCACTGCTCTAACTGTGCCGCAAGCTGTTGTTTAGATAAGACATTCGCAGTGTTGCCAATGTGAAGACATTCACTTTTTGTGCACGACATAAAGTGCCTTTTAATCGTTATGTCGTAAAATTATAATATAACAATGTTATCTATTAGTTGATATATATCAAGGTTTTCATGTGTGCGTTAACAGTTTTTCCGCATAGGGCCCTTGAACGGTTTGAATATCGACACTCTTAAGTGCCAGTGCCTCGTCTTGGGTGTCGACTCCGGTTGCCATGAGCGAAATACCGAGTGAATCGGCGACAATATGCAGAGCATTCATGCTTCCTGTTGAGAGATCACGATAAAACGTCACATCTGCTTTAATGAAGCGAGGTCGAATCTCTTTCAGGTAGGCATAATCTTCAGAAGCACCGGTAAATTCATTAATACCGACGGTGTAGCCGTACTGTTCAAAGAGCAGTGCAAAACTTTTGACAATCTCAAGATGCTGCAGAATGATAGCATCGGAAAGTTCAAAGACAAGGTCGATATGCAGTTTGCCGGCATATTGCTCGAAAAGTTTTTGCATGGCTTCATAAGCGTGCGGTGTTTTCAGAAAATCGCTCGAAAGGCGAATGGTGTAGATCATGCCGTGTTGCGGTTTTGGCGGATTTTGAAACAGTTGTTTTAAAATATACATGTAAATTTTTTGAACCAGTCCCAAGCTGAGTGCCGGAGCAATAAAGTTTCCGTAAGAGTAGTGGTTCCGGTTATGGTCATTGATGGAAAAGGTCAAAACGCGCTGCACTTCATGTGTT
>JALSLA010000012.1 GCA_026988515.1 Helicobacteraceae bacterium
TTCGCTTTCGCCGGATCCCTACTTGCTGTGGCATTCGGACAGTGACAAGGTCGGAGGTTTTAACTTTATCGGCTACCATAATGCAGAGGTCGATACCTTGATAGAGACCATGCAGGGTATTGTAGAGCGGGATGCTTTGGCACAGATACAACAAGAGATTTTTGCTAAAATTGTTGCGGACGATCCTTATCTTTTTCTCTTTATTCCCAATAGCATTACGGCAGTGAATCGCAATATCAAACCGGTTGAACCGGCACTTAGCGGGATTTGGCATAACTATATAGATTGGAAAATAGAGTGATTATTTTATTTGATTTGGACGGAACTCTTATTGACTCTACCGAAGCGATACTCGAAAGTTTTCATACCTCCTTTGAGATCTACGGATATCAGGCTCCTTCCGATGATACGATTACGGACCTTATCGGTCATCCGCTGGATGTCATGTATCGTGAGCTTGGTGTTCCTGAGGCAGAAGTATGGAATTTTGTCACAACATACAAAGAGCAATACCGTCATATTTTTAAAACAAAAACGACCTTGCTTGAGCATGCTGTTGATGCTGTAGCGCTGGCATATCAACATGCGCGTCTTGGTGTCGTGACGACAAAAACAGGAAGCTACTCCCGTGAACTTTTAGAACATTTTCAAATAATGCACTATTTTGAACTGCTTATTGGTCGTGAAGATGTAGAGTATCCGAAGCCTCATGCCCAACCCATTGAAAAAGCGTTGGCTTTTTTTACATGTAAAAAAGATCAGTGCTGGATGATTGGAGACACACGACTTGATTTGGCATCAGCAAAAAATGCAAGCATCCGAGGGGTGGGTGTTTTAAGCGGATATGACAGTAAGGAGCAATTATTAACGTATTCTGATGTTGTCAAAAAGGATGCTTTAGAAGCAGTAAAATATATCGTAAAAAAGTGATATTTTGACGCACTTTTTTGACCTTTTGGATATATAAATATGAGTCAAGCTACATTTAAGAGCAAGTTTCATAGAATACTAGGACATTTAGAGTTAAAAAAAGATTTAACTTTTTTTAATATTCTACAAGTAACTTTAAAAATGAGGGAGAACCTATGCTTGAAATCAGATGGCACAGCCGTGCTGGGCAAGGCGCCGTAACCGGAGCGAAAGGTCTGGCTTCTGTTGTAGCTGAAACGGGAAAAGAGGTGCAAGCCTTTGCATTCTACGGCTCTGCAAAACGCGGTGCTTCGATGACAGCGTACAATCGAGTTGATGATAAGCCCATACTAAATCATGAAAAATATATGAAGCCGGACTATGTCTTTATTCTTGATCCTGCTTTGGCATTTACCGATGATTTTACGGCCAATAGCAAAGAGAGCACCAAGTATATTATTACAACACACCTGAGCAAAGCGGAGCTTATTGCACAGATTCCTGAAATTCAAGGGATGGAAGATCGTGTTTTTGTGCTGGACTGTTTTGGGATTGCACTCGATACCATCGGTAGAGCAATTCCCAATACACCGATGTTGGGTGCGTTTATTAAAGTGAGCGGTATGTTTGAGGTGGCTGAATTTCAAGAGTCGATGAAATCGGTATTGGGAAAACTGTCACAAAAAATTATTGATGCAAATATGGTGGCAATAGAACGCGCCTATAATGAAGTAAACTAAAGGGCCTGTAATGAGTAAAAGTATTAAAGATATGGGATGGGACGAACTGGTTCAAGGGGCTGCTCTCTTTTCATTTGAAGGTGAAGTAGACTATGAGATGTCTCAAGTGCAGCCTGAAGATAGAAATTATGCAGAGACCAACTCACGTAATGCGTATGTTGGCGACTGGAGAGTTGAAAAACCGGTATTTAACAAAGATTTCTGTATTGATTGTCAGTTTTGTTGGATCTACTGTCCCGATACTTCCATTATCGCACGTGATAAAAAGATGATCGGTGTCGATATGGATCACTGTAAAGGGTGCGGTATCTGTGTTGAGGTCTGCCCGACCAATCCGAAGTCGCTATTAATGTTTAATGAAAATACCGACAATGAAGAAGCCCTGGAGCAGTGGCCTGAAAAAAGTGAAGAGAAGGGTGAATAATGAATAGCAAAGTAATGGATATCAAAAAAATTGAGGTGTGGGACGGTAATATGGCAGCGTCTCAGGCTTTCAGACAGGCCGATGTCGATGTTGTAGCCGCGTACCCGATTACCCCGTCAACACCGGTTGTGGAAAATTATGCGACATTTGAAGCAAACGGATATATTGACGGTGAATTCGTGATGGTGGAGTCCGAACATGCTGCCATGTCGGCATGTGTCGGTGCAGCAGCAGCCGGTGGTCGTGTGGCAACAGCGACGTCATCACAAGGGTTTGCATTGATGGTAGAGGTTCTCTATCAAGCGGCCGGAATGCGTTTGCCTATTGTATTGGCCCAGGTCAATCGCGCGTTGGCAGCACCGCTAAATGTTAACGGAGATCACTCCGATATGTATTTGGGGCGTGACAGCGGCTGGATCAATGTGTCAACGTTTTCACCTCAGGAAGTGTACGATTTAACGTTATGCGCTTTTAAAATCGGGGAGCACCTCGATGTACGTTTGCCGGTTAATATCAATCAAGACGGATTTATGTCGTCACATACGGCACAAAACGTCCGTACTTTAGATGATAAAACAGCATGTGACTTTATTGGGCCGTATCAAGCGGTTAATGCGATGCTTGACTTTTCCAAACCGGTAACGCACGGGGTACAAACCGAAGAGGACTGGCATTTTGAACACAAAGCCAAGCAACATGATGCGATGATGCGGTCTCGTAAAGTTATAGATGAGGTTTTTGCCGAGTTTAAAGCACTTACCGGTCGTGAATATAAAGCGGTCGAGTCTTACGGCATGGAAGATGCCGAAGTGGCTATAGTAGCATTTGGTACGACTTACGAGACGGCCAAAATTGTTGTAGACAATCTGAAAAAAGAGGGGATAAAAGCGGGGATTATCTCTCCAAGAATTTTTAGACCCTTTCCATTAGAAGATATCGCGGCACAACTGCAACATGTCAAAGCAATTGCATGTATGGATCGCAGTGCGCCGGGCGGTAGCGTGGGCGCACTTTACAATGAAATTGCAGGGGCACTTTTTAATTCACCGGCACGTCCGGTATTGAGTAATATCATTTACGGTCTCGGCGGTCGGGATATGACGGTGAGCACCTTGACAGAAATCTACAAAGATTTAGTGAAAGAAGCTGCCTCAGGTAAACTTAACGGAACAATTCAGCGGTTTGTCGGCGTTAGAGGTCCGGAACTAACTTACTATAATGCATAAGGAATAGAAAATGAGTGGAAACAAAGTAATTAAAAATTTAAAATCATTTTCAACTGCGGCAGAACGTTTTGAAGGGTCACACGTTTTATGTCCGGGGTGTGCGCACTCGATTATTGTTCGCGAGATTTTAAATGCAACAAATGACAATTTAGTTGTCTCGGCATCAACCGGATGTCTGGAAGTATGTACGGCAATCTATCCGCATACGTCATGGGACTGTTCGTGGATTCATATCGGTTTTGAAAACAGTTCAACAGCAGTAGCCGGTGCGGAAGCAATGAATAAAGCGCTGCGCAAAAAAGGAAGAATATCTGCCGATACACCGGAGCCGAAATTTGTGGCATTCGGCGGTGACGGTGCTACTTTTGACATTGGATTTCAGTGGCTTTCGGGATGTTTTGAGCGCGGTCACGACATGATGTACGTCTGTCTGGACAATGAGGTATATGCCAATACCGGCGGCCAGCGTTCCAGTGCTACACCGATAGGGGCAAGTGCTACGACGTCACCGGCGGGCAGTACCAGTTACGGTGAGAAACAAAACAAAAAAGACATTATT
>JALSLA010000013.1 GCA_026988515.1 Helicobacteraceae bacterium
AGACCGGTACCCCCATATACTCGTGTCGATGAGTTGTCTGCTTGGGAAAACGAGGTAAAGAGTTCCGGAATTTTTTCCGGGGCAATGCCGATGCCGGTATCTTTAATCTCAAAATCTAAAATAAACGCATCATCCCTCTCAACCGAACTGACCTTTAAAACCACTTCGCCTTCTTTGGTAAACTTTACCGCGTTGCTCAAGAGATTGATAAGAACCGTATCGACACGCAGGGGGTCACCGATAAGTTTAATAGGAACATTGTGGTCAATATCAAAAACAAACTCCAGTTGGCGTTTTTTTGCTTCTACGGCAACCAAATTAGCGGCATTTTCTAAAATGGTATTGACATTAAACTCAATTTTTTCAAGTTTCAACATACCGGCTTCAAGTTTTGAAAAATCCAAAATATCATTAATAATCTCAAGAAGAATGTCAGCGGAACTTTTTATTTTGGAGAGATTACTTAGCTGATCGGTATCGAGCTTGGTATCGAGCAAGAGGTGTGAAAATCCGACAATAGCATTCATGGGCGTACGTATTTCATGACTCATTTTCGCTAAAAATTCATCTTTGGTTTTAATAGCAATATCTGATGAGATGCGCTCTTCGACAAGCTTCTCGTTTTTACGTTGCAATAGAGCAATATTACGTAATAACATAGCAATAATAACGGCTAAGATCACTACGAGTGCCCATGCCATTAATGCATATTTTTCAAGAACATTCAAATCTTGCTCTGCAGGCAGATACGTTTCTGGACTCTTGCGTAAAGAGAACTTGTTTGCCGTACTATTCTCTTCTGTTGTAATGGTGGGTGTTACACGGATTTTTTCTGCCGTTTCTGCCGTTGTGACTCGGTTCATGTCCGCTTCTGCCACCCTGGTATCAACAGTCTCAGACGGCAGAAGTTTCACCGTTGAAACCCCCTGACTGGACACTGCCTTCTGCCGAACATTTGTGCGAGTACGCTTTAGAACATACCGTTTAAGATAGGCATCTTTTTGATAGTGTCGAACAATTTTAAGTACGTTCGCCGCATCACTGCGCTGTTGAAACGGTTTAATGACAACACTAAAAAAATTACCGTTTTTTTCTATCTCAAAGGTTAAGCCCAACGCTTTTTTTTGGAGCGCAAACATTTTATTTTTACCCAGCTTCAGCGCCATGTTTCGTTGATCTTCTCGAGCATTTTCAATTTTTGAGTATGAGCCTAAAATGATTTTTTTATATTGCTGTTCTGCATGCAATACAATAAAAAATGAGAGCAAAAAGAGTAGAAATCGCATAATAACCCTTATAAAATATTAAATTAGGTTATTATACAGTAAAAGTATTATGATTTGTTAAATTTAATGTCTTTTTGAATCTCTTCCAGTAGTTTTGTCTGCTTTTTGATTTCATCACTGTTCTCTTTATAGAGCATCAACGCTTCAATAAGAGCAATAAACACCAATGCAACAAACAGAAATAAAAAGGTGAAAATAACGGCGCCGATAACACCAAGAAAAAGAAAGGTTTTAAAAACAATAAAGGCACCCAAAATAACAAATGCCCAAGAGGAACCAAGAAGAAAGCTCAAGAGAGCTTCAAGAGCACTTTTCTTCATGAGTGCGTTAGTGATCTTCGCTAATAAGGACAGCACCGCCGAGGTAAACATACGTTAACATCATAAAGATAAATGCTTGCAAAAGTGCCATAAATGTCAGAAGCGCAAAAGGGATCATCGGCAACAACCACGGTGCGAGCATTAAGATGACCATCAAGAACATATCATCACCTTTAATATTACCGAACAGTCGAAAGCTCAACGAGATAATACGTGAAATGTGCGAGACAATTTCAATAGGGAACATTAACCATGCCAACCACCATACCGGTCCCATAAAATGTTTAAAGTATGCTACGGCACCGTTACGACGGATTCCTTCAAAGTTGTAATAGACAAACACAACAAGAGCCAAAGCCAATGTAAAGTCCAAAAAGGCGCTCGGTGCTTCAAATCCGGGAATAATTCCAATGAGGTTGGCAACAGCGACAAAAAGACCGATTGTCGCAACCAAAGGAAGGTATTTACGTGCGTCTTCTTTACCCATTACATCACTGCCCATGGCCATAACGCCGTCTAAATATGCTTCCATAACGTTTTGTGTTCCGGTAGGTACAACACGAAGATTTTTCATAGCCATTCTGGCTAACAACAATACAATACCCGCACTCAGTAACATGTGTGTAACAAAGATCCATGCATGATTATGACTAATCACACCAAAAAAAGTAAACAACTCACCCATTTGCAGCGTTCCTTCATTTTAAAATTGAGAGAATTATAATGTTATTTGCATTAAAAGATTATAAGCTCAAATAAAAAAGCTCATTTTTTCGATTTTTCAGCAATAAGATTTTGTTTGGCTTTGCGGCTTAAACGCTTAATAGCATACTCCCGTTGACACGCACTGCTTTTACTGTGACACGTTTCACAATAAACCAAAGAGACCGGCCGTCTGGCCCGCGTATATTTTGCACCTTTAGAAGAGTAGTTATGCTCTTCTAAACGGCGCTCGACATCGGTTGTAATGCCGGTATAGAACGTCTCGTCTTGACACTGAAGTATGTAGACATAATACCGTCTAATCGAGTCCGTCTCTGACACAGCGTACATTTAAAAAAAAGAGCTTTCTAAAGGGTGCTCTGTCACCAGAAAAACCATAACCGACATACCAAGCCCTATCTGAGTTGCTGGCAGATTCCGACGACCAGGTACTCATACCGACATTTTGAAATGCAGCATCAATAACAGGCTGACGCTCTTTGTCTTTAATAGACATCAATTCGACCACACTGGGCAGTCTCCAGTCATCATAGCCTCCCAAAACCAACTCCGAACAGTATGTACTTGCCGTATCGCCTGATGTGTCGTAATAATTGCCTTCATTGTACTTTTCGCTAGTGATCCACGGCTTATACAGTCTTGTAACAGCTCTGTTATCTTGCCACATCAATCCGCGTTCATTGTCCACAACTACTTCAAGCTGATCGTCTCGAACAAACCGACGATCCGGGTCGGGATCTTTTTGTTCCAGATCACAAAGATTTCTTACAATGTTCTGAGATATGGTGTATGTAGTATTTTCGTTGACAGTAACCGTAACAGTCTCATCGTCATTATATACATATTGTGCTCCGTTAATATTTAGTGCGCCCGATGTATAACGTCCATTCGATCCAATCGTAATGGGATCCATAGTTTGAATATCATAACTGCCGCAATCGCCAATATCAACCTCTCCATTCAAAGACATCGTTTGCTGCAGTGCATTGGTTGTCACATTAAAATCTTTATAAACCGCTCTGTAGGCACCCATATGACCTCCTAATTCTTCATCGGTCTCAAACTGGTACAGTATGGCATCTTTGAGCAATATTGTCTCGACAATACTCAAGTCTCGGTTGGCATAAAGTTTCATATCCGATTCAATACTCATCGTCATATCGCCTAAAGATACGACAATAACATTATCGCTAAGTGACGCGGCTAAACGATTGTTTTCCAAAGTTGCGTCTACCGTTTGCAAACCATTAATACGCAAGCCGTCAAGATGCTGACAATCTAAAAAACTGTTGGTAGCGTGATAGGTAAAGACGTTACTTTTCTCACCTACTGTGGTCACACTGCCGCCTGCTGCACACTCACGTACTTTCTCATAAGGCGCAGGATAGGTAATACGTACGTTGTTACGCTGTTGTATCGCTAAAGGTTGCGTCATACTGGCAGCAATTGTATCAAAGTGCATGACCTT
>JALSLA010000014.1 GCA_026988515.1 Helicobacteraceae bacterium
TCAACCTGGTACGAGCTCTCGTAGGAGCCAATCCCGCTACGCCCGGCGATATTTTAGAACATTTTTTCAATGATGAAAAAATTGTACGCGATGCCCTTTCCGGCAACCCCAATACCCCGCTTAAGCTTTTAAAAATTCTTAGCGGCGACAGTGATAAAATGGTGCGTATGCGACTGTGCGAAAATCCTGCCGCCACAAAAGAGATCTTGGAAATACTTCTGGAAGACACCGATGCCGATGTTGCCAAAGCAGCCGAAATACACTTAGGAGCCCTCTTATGAAACACCGAAGCATAAAGAGTAAATTTACCGTCTTGGAAAACCGTTTTTTAAATACTTTTTTTTCAGGTATCTATTTTTCTCCTCATGATTTTATTCGTATCGGTAATGCACTGGGGCTCTCTTTAGAGATGCATACGCGTGAAATGCTCATTAAACGACTGCTCAACGAAAGCGAGACCCACGGTAATCTTCCTCAAGCCGTAACGTTATTGTGTCAGCTTATTGACGAACGCATTGCCAAATATCATCAATTAAGTATGCAGTATCCCGGCGCCCGTCAACCGCTTGCGTCACTAGCACAAAAAGCCAATGCAACCAAAGCTCTGCTGGCTCAGCAACATCGAGGAGACCCTTATGAATAGCCAGGAACTCACTCATTTTTTACAACAGCTGCACTATCCTAATCTTGAAAAAACTTTAGAAGAGTTGCATCTCCTTGGTCGTATTCATGTCAACAATGCCCACGCATCCATAGAACTACTCACTTCCAACAACGACTCTTTTACAACATTAAAAACGTTTCTTGAGCGTACGCTGCAGCATCGCTTTAACCAGTTAGACATTCACGCCAAAACACCGGAGGATCATGCAATGCAGTACGGACATACCGCCCAACCCAACAACCGCGCTCCTTATGCCAAAAACATTATTGCCGTTACCAGTGGCAAAGGTGGCGTAGGAAAAAGTACCGTCTCGGTAAACTTGGCAATTTCATTGGCAAAAAAAGGCTATCGGGTGGGCTTGCTCGACTCCGACGTGTACGGTCCCAATATTCCGCGTCTAACCAATACCGACACGGAACGCATCCGCTGGAACGACAACAATCAAATGATTCCGTCAGAAAACTTTGGATTGAAAATTATGAGCGTTGCCCTCACCACACCTCGCAGCGATACACCGTTAGTATGGCGTAGCTCGGTGGCTGTCTCGGCACTCATACAGTTTTTAGAAGATGTTGCTTGGGGAACTCTTGACTTTTTAGTCATTGATATGCCTCCGGGAACCGGCGACATTCAACTTACTATGGCACAAGAACTCCCTATTACCGCAGCTGTATTGGTTACAACACCCCAAATTGTAGCTACCGATGATGTGAGTCGTGCAATTATGATGTTTAAAGATATTGGTGTACCCATGGCCGGAATCATTGAAAATATGAGTTACTTTATTGCGCCTGATACCAAAATACGTTACAACATTTTCGGCAGTGGCGGAGGGGAGCGTATAGCTCAAAAATATGACGTTCCTTTCCTTGGAAGCATTCCGCTTGACATGGAGATACGTGAAGCATCCGATAGCGGAGAACCCCCTTCAGCCCTTGGAAGCAGTGAGCAAAAACAGTATTATGACACGCTTGTAGAACAGATGGAGGCCCATGTTTCGTTTGCTCTATAGACAAACCAGAGGTACCCCTCTGTTTGCTCCTAACAGATATGTTTAATATCGATAACGAAAGTAAAGACGTAGGTCTGAGGCGGTATCTACCGGATCCACTCCCTTTGCTGCTAACATAGGATTGTCAACATCCATCGACATACCCCCGTCTCCAAAAAATCCATTGCTTCCGGTTTGCGCATAGTCGAAATAGGTATAACGAAGCTGCATACTAAAAGCTTTACCCATCAACGGTTGCGTATAATAGAGTTCGTATGCATCACCGCGAACAGCCAGTTTTGATCCGATCATCGTATCTTCGGCATAGGTAAAGGCTCTCCAGTAATCACTGCCGTGATTGTATTCAATACCGATACGTCCCTCTTCCGTAAAGAGTGCCGGAAACTGTGCTCCAATCCAGTATGAGGTTCCTGTCTCTGAAGCATCCGAACCCAACATAGTCGAAGTCGGCATAACGGCATCGCCCATAGGACCGCCTACAAAATTTCTATTCACGGTACTTGGACGCGTTTTTGACCATGCAAAACTACCAAACACCAACGTGTCATCAAGAAAATCACTGATGCCATCACCAATACCGTCAACCAATACTGAGACCGCGGCACCGTCCATATCTCCCATTGTCTGCATTGTCATTGAATTCATATCCGGTGCCCAATTTCTTGAATCCATCGGATTAGCTGGATTTGCTCCCGTCCAGTTCATTGTGCCCGCAGCATATCCCGGCACATTAAATCCACGATAATAGGTTGATGTAATGGTATATTGACCATCATCATACGGCACAAAAATAAAACCTGCTAAATCTACCGTATCGAGCCCTTTTTGCTTGATGTAATCTATGCCGCTTCCATCAGGATTGAAACGTTGACCGGCATTCGTAAGTCCCCGCCCGAAACAGAACTTCAAACTCATACCGTCAATGCCCGTTAGCTGATTCAAGCCAAACTTCATACTTGCACCGTCAAACTCGACATTAATGACATGCCCCAGCGGTGATTTCGCCATATCATCATCACGCAAATTAACTAAAAAACCATTGGTGGAGGGACGTCGTCCTGCACTGGCGGTAAAGCTAATATCTGAATCAAAAAGCGAGTCGGTTCTATAGAGCCAATATGCCTCTCGAAGTTTAATACTACCGTCAGTTAAATTTTCATTAACCACCCAATCAAATGTATCAAAACCAAAACCGCGCTGCGGCATGCCATTGGCACCAAACGAAGTGGCTCCGTATGCTTTGTTGTAACTCAACTGGCCTTTAAAAACCATATTTTCATTGAGCTTATAGCCCATACCTAACCATAGACGATTGGAGATCAGTCCTTGGTTTTTAAACTTAGCACCACTCACGGTTTCATAGGTCAATCTATCGACTGCGGTTCTAAAATCTATATTAAACTTGATATTGTCTCCGGCACTTTGTATTTTAGTCTTTTTCAATACTTTGGCCTGTCGATCCAGCTTCTTTGTTAGCGTATCTATCTGCTTTTGCGAATCAGCTTCACTGGCAAAACCTGAAGTCACCATGGCTGCAACCGCTGATATGGCAATTAATTTTTTCATTCTTTTCTCCATAAGGTAAATATGAAATCAGCTCCTAGCGTCATTTCATCTTACCTATTATAGAGGGCGGTTAATAAAGACAATCTTAATTGTATGAGTTAGATTTTATTTTTTTATAACAAAGCATGAAAATATTGGCAATGTATTCATTGTAGCAATTTATGTCATTAGCACAACTTATATATACAAAAAAATACATGTAAAAACAATAACATAGAATGTATCACGAGAGATAAATAAAGGTAAAAAGGTAAAAAGTAAGAGAGTCCAAAAACTAGGCGGCGACCTACATTCCCACAAGTGAAACCTGCAGTATTATCAGCGATGAGAGGCT
>JALSLA010000015.1 GCA_026988515.1 Helicobacteraceae bacterium
AACCGGCGGCTCATTCACTGCCCCTACTGTTACGGTTACCGTCGCGGTGCTTGTCCCGCCGTTTCCGTCATCGATCGTGTAGGTAAAGGTATCCTCTCCGTTAAAGCCCGGGTTGGGCGTATAGATGGGATTCCCGCTTACCGGATCGATGGTAACGGTACCGTTCGCTCCGTCAGTAACCGCGCTAACGCTGAGCGGATCGCCGTCGGGATCGCTGTCGTTTGCCCGTACATCGATCGTAATCGGTGTATCTTCCGTAGTTGTCGCGCTGTCATCGACGGCCAGTGGTGGATGGGATGAATCTGTAATGGCTGTGGTTACAGAACTGACACCAAGCAGTGTATTTTCAAATCCACCTCCCTCAACGCTCTCAATAGAGACTCGAAACTCTTCTGTAACTTCAGGCAGAGCATCTTTTATGGTATCAATACTAAATTGTGCCGATGTCTCTCCTGCCGGAATCGTTACTGAAACATTCAATGGTGTGACATCACCATCTTCGGTTGTAATATTTTCCACAACAATATTTACATGTAAATCTTCAATTGGTGTTACATCAACACTAACCGTATACAATGCGCTATCACCCTCTTCTACTGTTAGTGTTCCCGAAATACTTACGGTTGCTGTATCTTCTGCTGTTGGGCTGGGCTCATCAAGAATGGTACCGACACCCTGGTTATCGGCAACAACCACATTACCGCTAACATTGCTTAGATTCATTAAGAATGTCTCATCACTCTCTGCAATATAGTCATCAAGAATAGGTACGACAATGGTTGTACTGCTCTCTCCTGCAATAATGGTGGCGCTTCCACTGACAGCACTGTAGTCTTTGCCGGCTTCGGCACTTCCGTTATCTGCCGACGCATAGTCAAAAGTGACATTTTCGGCAATTGGTTCACTCAGTGTCACGGTAAAGGTCATCACTCCGGCATCTTCATTCACCGTCACGTCATCAATGGCAAGTGTAACAATGTCGCCTACTGTTATATTTACTACAGCGGGATTGGAAACAACACCCTCTGCATCAGAAACAGTATATTCAAACGTATCTATACCTGTGTAATCAGGATCTGGTGTGTACGTCACCTCTCCGGTAGTCGGATCAACTACCAATGTTCCGTGGCTTGGTGGGGTAAGAATGGTTATGCTTGTAGGATCAAGTGCATTTTCGGCATCGCTGTCATTATCTAAAATATTAATAACAACCGGAGTATTTTCTTGCGTTTGAGCCGTATCATCATGTGCAAGCGGTGCATCATTGACAGGATTAATCGTGACCGTGACGGTTGCCGTATCAAACCCGCCTCTACCGTCACTGATGGTATAGGTAAAAGTGTCTTCACCGCTGAAATTCTCATTTGGAGTATATACAGGATTGCCGCTCACCGGATCAATAGTAACCGTTCCATTGGCTCCGTTGGTAACAGCAACTACCTGTAGCGCATCACCATTGCTGTCACTGTCATTCTCCAGTACGGCTACAGTAACCGGTGTATCTTCATCAGTACTGACGACATCATCAATAGCGCTTGGTACCGTATTGCTAGGAGGCGGTGTTACAGGTGTACTGATTGTAACCGTCACGGTTGCCGTATCAAAACCGCCGTTGCCGTCACTGATCGTATAGGTAAAGGTATCGGTTCCGACAAAACCAGGATTAGGAGTATACACAGGATTGCCACTAAGCGGATCAATACTTACGGTACCGTTAGAACCGTTGGTAACCTCGGTAATTACTAAAGAATCACCGTCTGGGTCGCTGTCATTATTGAGTACCGAAATCGTTACCGGCGTATTTTGACTTGTGAGTGTGCTGTCATCCACCGCTACCGGCGGTGCATTAAGGACTTCGTAATCAATAGTAATCGTAGCAGGATTGGACTCATTGCCTTCATTGTCTGTAACCGTATATTCTATTGGTGTCGGATCTTCCGTAAATCCTGCTTCGGGTGTAAAAGTAATACGCCCTGTTTCCGGATCAACACTCCATGTACCTTCACCTTCAACTACCATGATTTTATCGGAGTTTGAACCCTCGGAGTTACTGTTAACAAGCGTCACCGTAGTCGGATCAAGCGTACCGTCATCGCTGTCGTTGGCCAATACGTCAATACTCACCGCAGTACCCGCTGCATTGCCTGCTGAAAGATCGTCATGCGCAGTCGGCGCTACTGTTGTAATAATAGGTTCCGGCAGTATTAAAGGTGTCGTGTCATTGAAAGGAATGGGCTCTACGGCTCTGGCTATCTGGGTTGGCAGATAATCTGACTCGACATGACCGAGATTTTCCTCAATAGACAGAAATGTGTTACCTGCAGGAGTTAAACTACTGCTCACTACTTCATTACCGGCACCCGTCTCATCAAGTTCAGCATTTCCGTCTGATGCCAGAAGCTCTTTAAGTGCTTTTGCGGAAGCTTCAACTTCGTCACTTTCAAAACGTTTCGCCTCATAGACCGTTTCATCGAGAACTATCTCTTTATTGGCACCGAGTTTCACAATGTTGCCGTTATCTAAAACCAATTCAACCGACGATGCATCACCGGTTTGAATCATATCGTTTTTATACACAGGCATGTGACTCTGAAGCGCTACCTTCTGTCCATCTTCTTGTGTTACTTCTACCGTACCGTTTTCACTTGCTACATAACCGACAATTGCTGACATAATATACACCTTAATAATGTTTTGATGGTATTATAGTAGCGTAAGCAGCATAGTAAATCTATTGTACTTTGGTACAATAGATTTACATGTAGATTTCAGAGGTTTTAAATACGAGCATACGAGACACTAATGCAGGCTTCAAGCGATGCAAGCTCCCGTAATGTCGCCTCCGTTACCGAGTTATCGACCATAATGACAGCAAGTGCTTGCGATTGGTTATTGCGTCCTAAGCGAAAATCAGAGATATTCACATGGTGATTCGCTAAAATGGTACCGACATTTCCAATAACTCCCGGAATGTCTGTATTTTTAAAAAGAATCATATTGCCTTGCGGTGCTACATCTACAGCAAAGCCGTTAATATCGACAATACGTTGTACACTGTCATTAAAAATAGTACCGCTGATACTAATACTGTCTTCTTGTGTCGTTACTTTAACAGTAATGAGGTTTTTATATGCTGCCGTATTCGGAAGCGCTTCCGTCTCAATTTTAATACCTTTCTCTTCAGCAATAAAATCGGCATTGACATAGTTGATAGTATCGCTGCTTGTACTTGCCATAGCCCCAACCGTTACAAATGTAGCCACAGAGTTGACATACTGGGCAATGTCACCCTGGGCACTCACTTTAATAGAGACGAGCGGTGCACGATTCATCTGCACTGAAAGAAATCCGATTTTTTGCGCCATCTCTAAAAACGGCTTCACGAACGGAGGAATATTCGATTCGTCAATCGGTAAATTAAATGCATGCGGATATGCAATGCCTTTTGCTGCTTCAATTGCCTGTTGTGCGGCTTCGGTTCCAATGTTATACTGCGATTCAAAAGTGTTCGCGCCAAGGTGTGGCGATACACAAATATTATCAAGATCTAAAAGCGGGTTATCCGTTGCGGGCTCTTTCACAAAAACATCAATACCGGCAAATCGAATTTTTCCTGACTTGAGCCCATCATATAATGCCTGCTCATTATACAAGCCGCCGCGAGCACAGTTAATCAGTATGACACCGTCTTTCATCTTGGCAATTTCAGGACGGTCTATCATGTTGAGCGTTTCGGGATTTTTAGGCGTATGAATGGTAATAATGTCACAAGCGAGAATATCCTCAAAGTCTTTCGTATAACTTACCCCTAAATCGGTTGCTTTCGATGAGGGGATATAAGGATCATAGGCAAGAACTTCCATCTCAAAAGCTTTAGCTCTAATGCCCACGCGACTCCCAATGTTACCAAAACCGATAATCCCGAGTTTTTTTCCTTTGAGCTCATAACCGTACCATTTTTCACGCTTCCAAATACGCTGATTTTTCAGATGATCATGAGAATACGGAAACATTCGCATGCATGAGAGCATGTGGGTCATAGTAAGCTCCACCGCGGCAATGGTATTTGCCGTCGGGACATTCATGACGATAATACCTTCTTTTGAACATCCTTCAATATCGACATTGTCAACTCCGACACCTGCACGTACAATCGCTTTCATCTTTTTAGCTGCGGCAATAAATCTTGCGTCAACATCGGTAGAACTTCGCGTAATTGCGACATCGGCATCTGCAATAACATCTAAGAGTTCCGTTTTGTCAATATCCGCAGCAAACACAAAATCGATCTGATCATCATTACGCAGCATTTCCAATCCCGCTTCATGAATATGATCGCAGACAACAATTTTACTTTTATCCATTTTTCACCTCTTCATACGGCACTATTTTTGCCGTAATTTTATAGCTTTTTAGCGCTTTAACCAAGTTTTGTAATTGCATATGATCTTTGGAATAGACTAACAGTTCCGTACCTTCTCGAACTTTTTTTAAAAAAAAACGAAAACCGCGCTGTTTCAACTCTTCTTGAAGACAAAAAAGCTGGTATTGATTTGTTATTAATGCAGACAAGGTAAATGTTTGTTCTTTGGTCACATGTCGATGCAATTCCAATGTAATAAAGATCTCATTAACAGGATAAAAAAAACCCTCCTGTTCACTTTGGCTAAACCGATCCAACCACGCACTTTGCGTTACCTGAGTCGTAGTAGGCTCCAGTGCATTCGAAACAAACGGTTCATGAAGAGCAACACTCTCATTGGTATTAATCTTAACTAAAAACAGTCCTACCAGTATCGTTACAACAATAGCAATGATTGGAATCGACCAATATGCTATACGCTGCATTTACTTTAGCTGATCCTTAATAAGATCGCCTAAACTGTTACTGGTATCATCTTGGTTGATCTCATCTAAAATAGCATTCTCTTTAATACGTTCCAGCCGTTTTACCGAAAGACGAATACGATCACGCTGAGTATCAATAACTGCCAATACCGCTTCTAACTCCTGTCCTACCTCAAGCTCTTCTTTCGTCAAGGGGTAGAGATCTTCGTTACGAATAAGTGCATCCACACCCTCTTCAATAGAGACAAAAACGCCAAAGTCTTTAATATCACGAATGGTACCTTTGACAATCTCATTTTGCTTATGTGATGCAGCAAACTTGTCAATAGGGCTCTCTTGGAGGGTTTTGCTGTTAAGTGAAATTTTTTGGTCGTCTCTATTAATTTTCGCAATTTTAACTTCGACTTCGTCACCACTTTTTAGGAAATCTTTACACTTGGTGTTCTTATCCCATGATGCATCTTGATTGTGCAATAAACCTTCAACACCGTCAATTTTAACAAAAGCACCAAAGTCAGTCAGTGACGTTACGGTTCCGGTAACGACATCACCTTCTTTAAATTTCTTTAAAAACTCATCAAACGGCTTAGGCAAGAGACGCTTCAGCGATACCCGAAGCTTGTGCGTTTCCGAATTGATCTCAATCACCTCGACTTCAATCTCTTCACCGACACTTAAATAGTCTTTGGGATGTTTTATATTTTTATTCCATGTAATCTCGGAAATGTGCAAGAATCCTTCAATATCATTACCCAAGTCGACAAATACACCGTAAGGTTCTAAATTGCTCACCGTAACACCAATAGTATCCCCTTCGTCGAGCTCTTCTTCAACCTCTACCCAAGGATCCGGAAGTACCGCTTTTATAGACAGCGAGAGGTGACGCTTCTCTTTGTCGTAAGCAATCGCCTTGACTGTGACTTTGTCACCCTCATTATAAAGTTTCGAAGGATTTACCGGACCTTTATAACTGATTTCGTTGTAATGTACTAAGCCGTCAACACCGCCGACATCTACAAACATACCGTAACTCGTAATCTTTTTAATGACCCCTTCAACAACTTTATTGTCTTCCATAAGATTGTCAATAATCTCTTTTTTACGTTTACGATCTTCATTGAAAAGCTTACGACGCGATACAACAATGGAGTTGTCGTTTGGATCAAGCTTAACGACTTGAGCCTTAATAGTACGGCCGACAACCTGGTCGGTATCTTTAAATGCCGCTAAAGATTTTGGCATGAAAAAGTTGACCGAATCCGCCTCGATAATATAGCCACCCTTGTTTTTCTTGGTGACAACACCTTCGATAATAAGATTCTCATAGTCATCTTTATGGGCATCAATAAAGGCAACAGTCTTTTGTTGCTCTAATACTTTGGTATGCGAAATTTTCGGACGCTCATTGTAATGACCCGTAATCATTACGGTAATCGCATCACCCACACCCAACGTTAAATTACCCTCAGCATCACGAATCTCATCTAATGAGAGAATACCTTCTAGCTTCTCACCTACACCGACCAATGCTCTGTTCTCATCCTCTTGGATCTCTACAATTTCGCCCTCAGCTATTCTGTTCGACTCCTGTTCTTTTTGACACGATGCCTCAAACATCGCTGCAAAATTTTCCTCTTCTAATGCTTCGTTATCGAAAGCCATACCTCATCCCCTGTTGCATAAAAATTGGCTGATTATACACTAAAACTGCTTGTTTTACCATGAATTTTACAATTTTACGAGAGCTTTCAGGCGTTTTACCGTCGAAATGTGGAAAAAAAGTGGCAATGTGAACCGTTACGATGTAAACGATTCTATGGCATTCACAACATTTTGTATGATCCAATCAGGCGTTGATGCACCGGCACTAATGCCGCAAAGTCGCTTATTCAAAAACCACGAAGCATCCAGATCGTTTTCATCTTCAATATGGTAACTCTCTGAGCAGTTAGCGCAGGCAATACTGAAAAGTTGTTTGGTGTTTGACGAATTTTTACCGCCGATGACAATCATAACATCGGCTTCTTTGGAAAGCATGGAAACTGCCTCTTGATTTTCAAACGTGGCATTGCAGATAGTATTGAACACACGTACTTCTTTATAGCGGGGAATCAGGTAGTTGGCAATATGCATATACTCCTCAACTTTGCGTGTTGTCTGAGCAACAAGCGCAATTTTCTCTTTGAGATACAGTGCTTTCAGATCATTCACTTCCGTAACCACAAAAGCCTCATCGGCATAACTTTTAACACCGCGAATTTCAGGATGTTTCTCATCGCCGAAAATGACAATGCTGTACCCCTCTTTACTCATTTGCTCACAAATTTGCTGTGGTTTGGTCACATACGGACAGGTTGCGTCAATAACGTTAACCCGACGTTCTTTCAGATGCAACAGTTCCTCTTTGGGAATACCGTGCGTACGGATGACAGCCGTATCTCCCGTCTGAAAATCGTTTAAATTGTTGGTTAAAGCTACATCAAAATTCTCTTTGAGTCGGGCAATTTCATTGGCATTATGAATCAAAGGCCCGTACGTGGCCGAATGCCGATTCTCTTCGGCAATTTTAATGGCACGTTTTACCCCAAAACAAAAACCGTATTTCTCGGCAAGTTTAATTCTCATAACTGACCCCTGTTATAGCGCTTAAAAGTTCAAAGAAATTGGGAAATGACGTGTTGATGCACTCAATATCACGAACCTCCATACCGCACTGTAATCCGGCAATAATAAAACTCATAGCAATGCGATGATCACCAAAACTTGTTACACTGGCTCGCTGTAATGTTCCACCCCTAACCGTGTAGCCGTCTTCGTACTCATTCGCTGCAATACCGCATGCTTTCAAATTGTTAACAACCGTACTGATACGATCGCTCTCTTTCACCCGCAACTCTTCGGCATTTTTAACGACACTCGTACCTTCTGCGCAGGCAAAAGCGATGGAAAGGGCCGGAAGTTCATCAATAAGCCACGAAATATTCTCTTCGACACATACGGCACGAAGCGGTGCATAGGCAACATAAATATCACCGATGGGTTCATACTTGTTTTCATGAAGTGTATAGGTAATCTTTGCTCCCATTTTCTCCAACACCTTAAACGCTTCAATACGTGTTTTGTTAAATGTTATCCCTTCAATAGTGACAGCACTCTTTGGAACAATAGCAGCAGCTACGGCAAAAAAGAAAGCACTTGAAGGATCTGCGGGAATACGAATATCTAAAGGAGAAAGCAGTCCTTGCAACGGCTCAATCGTCGTTGTCAATCCGTTTACATGCAGTGTTGCTCCCATACCTTGCAACATCCGTTCCGTGTGGTCGCGGCTTAACTCCGGTTCACGGTAGGTACAGCTCCCGTCTGCTGAGAGTGCCGCTAAAATCATAGCGCTTTTTACCTGCGCCGAAGCAATAGGACTGATATAGTCAAACGCCTGCAATGACGCACCGCGTATGCTCAAAGGTGCTAAATTTCCGTACTCTCTACCGTCAAGTTGTGCGCCGATATCGCGAAGCGGTTGCGTAACCCGCTTCATAGGGCGTCGCCGCAAATAGGCATCACCGGTAAGAACAAAATGCCCTTTCGCCGATGCCAAAAGTCCACAAAAAAGACGCATACCCGTTCCTGAATTGCCACAGTCAAGAATGTATTCACTTTCATGAATACCCCGAGATGTAATGGTAATAACAGTGCCGTCATCTTCTACAACGGCACCAAGATGTTTGACAATCTCCAAAGTATTCATCGTATCTTCAGCACGAAGAAAGTTCTCAATGCGTGATGTTCCTTCTGATAGCATGGCAAACATCGCACTGCGATGGGAGATCGATTTGTCGGGAGCTATGGCATCGGTTTTTAGTGTAAAAGAGCCAATCGGTTCAACGGTACATGTTCTCATCGCAGTGTTAATCCCAATGTCTCTTTAAGTGCTTGAATAATACCGCTCATGGCAGCCGTAATATCATCATCTTCAAGTGTTTTGTCATTGGACTGCAACACAAAACGTAATGTCATACTGACATCCGACCCCAACGATGCATCTTCATATCGGTCAATCGGATAGAAACGCACAACCTCTTTGCTCGCATGCGCTTCAATGACTTTTTTAACATGGCTGTAAGCCATAGAGTCCGGCATCAACAGACTTAAATCTCTGTATGAGACCTGAAATTTCGAGTAACCTTCCGCCTCTTTCAAACGATACCCCAAGGCTTCAAAATCTACTTCGACAATAAAAGTCTCAAGAAGATCATACGCCTTCTGGGCCGTCGGGTGTAGCTTAAAAATTTCTCCAACAGCCGTTCCCTGCTGAAGAATTGTTGCAGCCTGATAGGGATGCGCCAACGTATGTGTCGCAATTAAAGGCTCCAGTTCAATATCGCCGATCACCGAAGCAATTTTTTCAACGGCATACGCAAAGTCAACCCATGGCGGTTTTCCGGCATTATGCAAAGCATCACGCTCTCTAAAGCCCGAAAGAATCCAACCCATTTTCAGTGACTCTTCCCGCTTCGCATTGAAAACCGAACCGATTTCAAAGAGTGCAATACTCTTTTTACCTGATTTGGCATTAAGACTTGCCGACTCCAAAAGATTAAGCATGAGTGTCGGTCTTAACGTATCGAGTGTTGCCGTAATCGGGTTGATCAGGTCATGCTCTTGTAAAATACATGTAAATCCGAAACGCTCCAGCGTACGACGTTCGTTAAAGATAAAGTGAACACTCTCGAAAAATCCGCCATAGGCCGCTTTATGTCGGTAGTACTGTCGTTTTTTATAACGGTAGTAATCATCATTAAAGCGGTTTTTTTCCGCAAATACAAACGGCTTTGACGCAATATTGTCAATACCGACAAGCCGTACAATCTCTTCGACAATATCTTGCTTGTTGGTAATATCATGACGATACCGGGGCACTTCAATGACAAAATCATTCCCCTCCGATTTCCCCAGACCAAAACCTAAACTCTGAAGGATTTGAACAATCTGCGCTTTTTTTATGGTATCACCGATACATGCATTAATCTCATCAAGCGTTACGGCAACAATCCGTTTTTTTCGATGCTGCACATATTCCAAAACACCCCGATAACATGAGACATCACAACAGTTCTTAAAAAGTTCCAACACCGTTTTAAGACCAAACTCAAGATTACTGTCGGTACCGCGTGATGTACGATAATAGAACGCATCGGCTTCTCTCTTACTTTGGTGCATCAACTTAGAGATCACATCGGGCGGAATATAACTCGCTTCTATAATAAGCGTACCCTGATTTTCGGTACACATAGCCTCTGTGTTTTGATTGACACCGATGAGCGAAGCAGTTTGTGTTTTACCGTACAGTGCCGTAAAGCCGGCATGATCTCGAGCAAGTCGCAGTTGTGTCACTCCCGAGCTTTGATCAAAAAACTCTTTGCAATATGCGCGTACAATCACCCCGCTGCAATAGGTGGCATAAAAGAGCAGTGCTTCGAGATCACTTTCAAACTTCTCTTCAATCAGTGCCAAGCGCAGTCGCATCAATAACGGCAACCTCAAAGAGGTCAGCTCCAGAGCACTGTAACAGACATCTGCATCAACAACATCATCGTGTGTCAAATGAAGCAGGCGCCCGATACCCTTGCCGTTATCTTCTATATTCCGATGCGGCTGTTCTCGGAACTCAATATTGAATGCAGCGCAAAGATCACGACAAATGCCGTTAATACTCAGACAGTCTCCGCGGTTTGGGGTTAATTCAATCTCGATAAGATCATCGTTAAAAAAGATATTCTCACAAAGCGGTGCCCCGAGTTCAAGAGTACCGATACTCTCATCAAGCTCAAGAATGCCGTCATTGAGTTGCGGTAACCCCAACTCACTTGCTGAGCAAAGCATCCCCTCGCTATCGACCCCGCGTAATGTCACCGGCTTAATGACCATTCCAGAAGGCATCTGGGCACCAAGCGTTGCAACCGCTACATACAATCCTTCACGAACGTTAGAAGCCCCACAAACAATCTGGTGTACGCTTGAACCGACATCAACATGACACAGGCTCAGCTTATCGGCATTGGGATGTTTTTCACAGGCAGTCACTTTACCGACAACCACTTTGTCTATCATGTTAATATGTTCATGACGGTCGACTTCAAGCCCTATAGCGTTTAACGTTGCAAGCAGCTGCTCGGTTGAAATATCATCAAGGTAAATCCACTCGTTTAACCATGCTTTCGTTATTATCATCTAAACTGCTCCAATAGTCGTATATCACCTTCAAAAAGGGAACGCAAATCACCAATACGGTGAATGAGCATGGCAAAACGCTCCACTCCCAAACCAAATGCATAGCCGCTGACATTTTGATATTTCACGGCATTAAATACATTCACGTCCACAATACCGCAACCAAGAACCTCAAGCCATCCGGTTTTGGAACAGACACGACAGCCTGCTCCTTCACAAAAAATACAGCTAATATCGACTTCGGCGGAAGGTTCGGTAAACGGAAAAAAACTTGGGCGAAACCGCACAGCGACGTCACCGAACATATAATGCAAAAAGTCCTCTAAAATAAACTTTAAATTTGCAAAAGAGACTTTACCTTCTTCATCAACCAACAGACCTTCGACCTGATGAAACATCGGAGTATGCGTCAAGTCATAGTCGCGCCGAAACACTGCACCCGGTGCAATCATACGAATTGGCGGTCGACTTTGCAGCATGGTGCGGATCTGTACCGGCGATGTATGGGTACGCAGCAACATGTCGTCTTTAAAGTAGAAGGTATCTTGCATATCACGTGCAGGGTGGTACTTCGGCAGATTCAGTGCTTCAAAATTATGAAAATCATCTTCGATCATCGGGCCGGTATGCACGGCAAAGTTCATGGAGCTAAAATACTCGACAATACGGTCCATTGTCTCCATGACCGGATGGAGCGATCCGCTTTGCGACGGTGTCGCGTAAAGCGTGACGTCAATTGCTTCCGCTTTCATGGCTGCTTCAAGTTCATGAAGTTGCAGCAGCTCTTTTTTCTGTGTCAACAATGCCGTGAGTTTACCTTTATGAATATTAAGCTCTTTGGCAATAGCAGCTTTCTCTTCATTGGAAGCGTTTTTCATGGCAGCAAACGCACCGGCCAATACGCCTTTTTTGCCAAAAACAGCAATGCGTATGGCTTCCAGATCGCTCACCCGCTCCACAGCCTCAATTTTATCATACCACTCTTTCAATTCAACCACCTGTCTGAGGGCATGAGCCCTTAATAATGTGCGTATTTTATAGAAAATCTATTTAAGAGGCTCTGAAGAGAGAAATGAATACAATAATGCCATTACCCAACAAAGGAACTGCTATGTGTGTATTTTGTAAAATCGTCAACAAAGAGATCCCTTCCAACCCTGTTTTAGAGAGCGATGACTTTCTCGCTTTTCACGATCTCAATCCCAAGGCACCGGTACATATTTTAGTCATTCCCAAAATACATGTAGAAAGTTTTCATGAAGTCAGTAGTGAAATCATGGCAAAAATGACGCCGTTTCTGCACGATGTGGCCAAAGAGACGGGCGTTGAACGTTCCGGCTATCGCCTTATTACCAATATTGGCGACAACGGCGGTCAAGAGGTTAAACATCTCCACTTTCATCTGCTTGGCGGTGCCAAACTCGCATGGGGACATTTTGCCGACGCCGACCCCAAAGATTTTATCTAAATCGAAGGAGGCTTTGGCGGGCGCAAGGCCTCATTGGCAATATTTGGCTGGGGGGCATTCTCCCGTGTTAAAGGTGTTTCCGTAATGCCTGTATCACTGCCACCGCCGCATCCGACCAGCAGTGAGGTCAGCATGAGTCCTATGAGTATATATGCTGTTTTCATTGTTTTCTCCTTTATCTGATGCGCTCACACATCATGTCAGCGCCTTTAATCAGGGTAGCGTACGTATGGGTGTCGGCATCAAAAATAATGCCGCGTCCGACACTGCCCCACTCCCCGTTACCGGACGTCAAGGTACCTATTGTATGAATCGTCATACCTTCTATCTGGTAAATACCGAAATGCTCACTGCTTGCTTTATGAATGCCCGTCTCATAATTTTGAAACGGCAGTCCAAACATGAGATCACTGGCACGATATGTAAATGCTTTATGGTTATATTCAGCCTCACTGTAACTACCGGTACTGCCGACTTGCACCCTATCGACAAGACGCGGATTGGCAAAATCGGAAATATCAAAGAGTTGTACCTGTAGCTCTTGCTGGCGTCCGTCATCATCGGCATGGCGTCCAATACTTAAGAGGCGATTAGCGTCAACTACATGTAAATAGCGTGAAAATCCCGGAATGAAAAGTTCACCGACTTTTTTGGGATTTTTGGGATCACTCAAATCAAGCGTATACAGCGGATCGGTTCGCTCAAACGTCACAACAAAACCGCGATCTCCCATGAAACGTACGGCATGAATCGTCTCTCCTTCTTT
The DNA here is from genome assembly GCA_026988515.1 of Helicobacteraceae bacterium. Classification (GTDB taxonomy): domain Bacteria; phylum Campylobacterota; class Campylobacteria; order Campylobacterales; family Sulfurimonadaceae; genus QNZR01. The sequence goes on from JALSLA010000015.1 coordinate 13,311, forward strand.
GCCTAAACCACTTACTACACCTTCTATCTGAAGGGTCTTGTTAACATCTTTAAGTATGTAGACCGAATTATTGGTTTGACGGTTCCACCACGACTGTCCAACCGTAGTCGCTACCCGTAAATACCCTTCATATTCACTCATACTAAACTGATTGAGCATCCACCCTTCAACACTTCCACGTCCCTCATAAACCAGATCTTCACCCAAACGAAACTTATAAATGGTTGCTTGCTCTTTAGCATGCGTAAAATCAACAAACATCGGATACTCGCTTGAAGCAAGATAGAGTGCTGTTGCCGAAGCATAGTAGTTATTGGTATTTCCCAAGAATGAGAGGCTCTGTCGGTATGTCCCATCATCCATATTAAAACTGCTAATGGTTGTAATATTGGCACGTTGGTCCAGTTTATAGGGTGCATACAGTGTTGATGGTGCTACCAGTTCCCGACGTGCGCCGTTTCCTGAGAGTACAGGTGTTAAATGTTCGCTCAGAACAATCGGATTGTCGTAATCATATTTCCATGCACCCTTATCATCGTACTCATACTCATTACAGCTGTTGGCATTCCATGCGTTGACATCATAGTTACACTCTTGTGTTAGAGCATTTGGTTGCGGTGGCAACGGTGGATCATTTGGCGATGTCAATGTCTCAGCTGAACCTGCACACTGCATACCCGCATCGGGGATAATGCTCACACATATCGTATCGACATACTTTTTGGGATATTCATAACGAATACTCGGCATAAACCGACTCACAAGAAACACGTTTCCATCAATCAGACGACTGGTCTCATAACTTCCCTCAATCTCATGAGATGCTACTTTTTTAATTGCGTTAATATCTGAAATATCAAAGATCTCAAATGTAAACGTTTGGTTGGGATTGTATAGAATTGAGGAACGCGCAGTCGTTTCGGCAACTGTATCAATGTAATAATATGCCGTATTGGAGAGTACCGCCAACCGATGCTCCTGCACA